>SUPS01000209.1 GCA_005191415.1 Candidatus Helarchaeota ASGARD archaeon Hel_GB_A | reverse complement strand
ATTCAAAAGGTCATTACGGATGATTTACAAACACGAAAGATTCGACTTGAATTTCGTATTCAAGAATTAGAAAAACAGATTACAGAGTTAGGATTTGAACTCACTGAAGATTTTGAAATCAATATAGAATTTACTAATCAACAAATCGATGCTTTAGAAATAGAAATCAGTTCATTAGGACTAATTGATCATCAGGCGCCTGAAAAATTTGAAGCAGAAAGCCGAAGATTTACTGAATTATTGGAGAAAAAAGAAGTGTATGAAAAAGAACTAAATGAAGCGTTGAGAACAAAAAGTGATCTGTTAAAACAAAAGGAATTAAAGTTTTTAAAAACTATCTCTGAAATAAATGTATATTTAGAGGATCTCTTTGTAAAATTATATGGAAAGGGACACATATCTCTTGTTTTACTGGATAAAAATGATCCATTACATAGCGGGGTAGATATTCAAGTGGATGTGGGAAGTGGAACAGTAGATTATATTGGTACTTTATCTGGCGGCGAAAAAAGTATGGTTGCACTGGCGTTCATTTTCGCTATTCAGAGATATAAACCAGCCCCTATTTACTTTCTCGACGAGATTGATTCCTATTTGGATGATTCACATTGTGAGGCATTAGGGCGGTTATTAAAGGAGTTATCAAAAGATAGCCAGTATATAGTAATTACACCGCGGTTAAATTCGTTAAGTACCTATGCAGATAGAATATACGGTGTTTGGCTTGAAAATGGAAATACTGAAATTGTATGTCAACAAGCCGAGGATTTTATGGTAATGGAGAAGGCATAAGTGACTGAAGAGAAGAATATGACAAATCAAAACGAAATAGCAAAATTATTTGAACTTTATGATAAAGTTTTGGCTAATAATTCAAAACTAGAAGATTTAAATTTGATTGAAAAATTTTTTCAGCCTCTTCGCGTAATATTAAAACAAGGAAGATATGATTATGATGTAGTAAAAGCATGGCTCTCTGCAAGTAATCTGTTAGATTTAAAAGTACAACATCTTTTAGATAAAACTTTGCAGAGAAAAAAAGTTAGAGGTCCTGATTCTTCTATAGACCAGGATAATTTACTCTCTAATGCAATTGTCATTTCTAGACCAATCAAACCTTTAGCATATCCTTTATCGAAAGAAAGTATAGTTAAAGCCTTTGTAGAATTAATGATCCATCGAAGAAGAAAGCGAGCTTATGATTCAAAGCCAGAACGAATGAATTATATTCCCAAGGAAATAGAACCAATTTCTATAGAAATAGAAAAGGAAAGCCTACTTCAAAAAATTAAAAAGTTTAGGAAAGCCTCAATCGACTTTTCTATTTTACTAAAGGAAAGGACATGGCAAGAAGCAATTGAGATATTAAATATTCTACTACACCTTGCTCATGAACGAAAAATAAGATTACGTCAAAAGAATTTTCCTAGAGGGAAAATAATTATAACTTATTTAGGAGATAAAAATTGAATCATATAGAATTATTACAGGCGCTAATGTTCCTTAGAGGGGCTGATGGTATTTCATTATCAGATATTTACAATATTACAGGAAAAAAAGATATGGAATATGCTTTATTTCTTCTTTCGACGCTTGAAGAATCTTTTAAAAATACACCTATTCGCTTAAAATTCATTCCAACTTCCAAAAAATATCAATTAATTATCCCTCCAGAGTTAATCACTATTTTAGAAGAAAGACAGGTTCTTACTCCAATTTTATCAAAAGCTGCTCGCGCCACGCTTGCTTGTATTATAATGAATTTAATGAATGAAGAACCGGTCACGATCTCACTTTTAAAAAAGATTCGGGGATCAAATGTCACAAAACATCTTAAAGAATTAGAAGAACATGGTTATATTTCACGGGAAAATAATCATATAACTATAACAAACAAACTTATCTCAGAAATTGATATTTCTTCGGTAGTTAAAGAGCTATCTAGCGAATCTATTTCGGAATTATAACTAATTTATGATAAATTTACGAAAGTATAATTTTTGAATAAAAAAGTTTTAATCGATCACTTCCCGTTTTGTATTTAGGAGAAACGAGTATGACAAATCCGATCAAACGATTGTTCCAAATTTTGAAGGAAATAGTCTTATTTCCTATTGCATTTCTTCAGGCGCGGCGCGCAATGCAAGATATAGAAAGATTTAGACGTTTACCTAAGAATCCAGCAGCCAGAAGGAAATTACTTGCTGAAATGGGGATTCCAGAGGAGATGTTTCCTCTTTTTATGCCTATAACTCCTCAAACAATGAATGATAAATTAATTCAGGAAGTAGATCTTAATTATTTAGAAGATGTTGAAGATGAATGGGATGAGGAGGATGAGGCAGAAGAAACTGATAATGATTTTAATGATTAATCTTTGGGACAATTATGGGAATGCAATTAATTACAATCTTCGTAAAGCCGAATTCCAAACGTATCTATGTTAAACAAATAGATCCTCTGACTTTTGAAGTCGCAATCACTTCGAAACCAGAAAAAGGAAAAGCAAATAAAGAAATTATTGAAATATTAGCAGATTATTTTCAAATTAAAAAAACAAAAATACAAATTATAAAAGGACACAAATCAAGAAAAAAAATAGTTCAAATTGAAAATAATTAATTGTCATAATTCTCAAATAAGATATTGAGCCGTTCTGCAACGATATAAGGCAGCGTATTAGATGTAACAAGCTCCAGAGGAATTTCGAGAAGTTTGATTATTTCTAAAAATTCTTTTTCTATACTCAATAAATTTTCGCCCCATCTTTCAATTTCAGCTGAAAATCCTAGCTGAGTGATCTCTTCCACAGCAATAATAAATTTCTTTGGGTGTTCTATTTCATATAATTTTCCATTTAATTTTTCAATTTTAAACAGCGGGCGAAATTCCCAAGAGTGAAGTAACGCTTCCGCAGTAGCTCTATTACCTCTAAAGAGTTCTATTTTACCCTGAGGGTATTTCGATTGTTTAAATTGAAAAATTTCACCTTGAATTACCTCATTCTCGGTAAAAAGAATCTGTGAATACTGTTCTGGTAGTATATGTTCTCTAATTCGCATTGTCTTTTTATTCGGATTCCAATTTGAGGTGGTATTCTTAGGAATGTATATATAATCGATGAATTTATAATGATAAATTACATTTGCTTTAAATTCTTCGAGTTTTTTGAGAAATGCATTAATATCTTTAATAAGAATACGAATTTCAGATTCAAATTTTTTCGTCGGTTTTGTACTCATCTAACCTATTCCTTTTCTTAATTAATTTGATACTGATTTTATAATAATTACCGACAAATTTTTCAACTTTTTCTAGCATGTGATTATCATGAGTAGAACATTAGAAATAGCGGAAAGAATTGCAAAGGTAAAAGGGTGGAAAGTTAATCCCGATAAAAAAGCCGCCCAAGAAATTATTGATGGTCTTAATAGGAATAAAGAGACAAAAGGAAAATATTATTGTCCTTGTAAAATTGTGACAGGTGATCCTGAAGTCGATAAGGACATCATTTGTCCATGTAAGGATGCGCAGAAGGAAATTGATGAAATGGGGCATTGTCATTGTGGCTTATTTTATGCTAAGGACTAATCTTTTACTTCAAAAAAGATATCAGAAAAGATATTAAAAAGGGAACCTAAAGTATATCCAACTAGGTAGTCCACCTGTGACTATAATTGCTATTAAAAAGCCAAAAATGAAAGTTGTTATGATTATTGTAAGATAATCTTTTAATTTCATTTTTAAGGGATAAAGGTAAGTTCTTTGTTTCTGTGCACCAAATCCACGTGACTCAAGACTTTCAGCGATTACCATAGCTCTTTGAATGGAAAGAATAATTAAAGGAATAATTATTGGGATAAAATTTTTTATTTTTCGTATTATATTTCCTTTTTGTAGCTCTAAACCGCGTACCATTTGCGCTTCTCGAATAGTTTCTGCTTCTAGAGCTAAAGTGGGGACAAACCTGACAGCAAGAGAAAGTGCAAAGGCAATAGAAAAGGGAACCTTCATTTGGATAAGACTTTGGCTTAGATCATCTGGATGAACTGTTAAGAAAAATAATGAGAATGCAGAAACTAGGACAAATAATCTAATACTCATTGCAACACCGAGATTGAATGAAATAAAGAGTGTATCAAGGACGATAATAAGAATGGCAAGAAATGTCAGACTCCGTAGTGTAATAAGCCATTGAGTGAATATTCTACCAATTAAAAAAAGAGGAATAAGAGCCAGAAAAATTATGAGGAGAGGTATAATATCATTAAAGATTAGTGATATAATTGTTATTATAATGGCAAAATATAATTTAGTTCGAGGATCTAAGTCATGAATCGCCGTATTTTTCATTTTAAATTTAAATGCTTCAAGGAGATTAACAGCCATTAGTAATTCATCTCTGAATTAACTCGAGAATTTTTGTTTTCATTTCTTCAAGGGTCAAAACTTCATTTTTGAAGTCAAGTAAGGTGCATAATTGGGCGATTTGAGGTTCGACTAAAGAGGTTTCTTTGATGATTCGAGTATTTGCAAGAAGGTAGCGGGTTGGACCATCTGCGATAATTTGACCTTTACTTAATAAAATGCAGCGTGGGATATACTCTGCAGTGAATTCTATATCATGGGTAATGATAATTATTGTTACCCCATTCATATTTAACTCATAAAGCAAATCCATTAGCTTCCGCTTCTCAAGTGCGTCCTGCCCGATTGTGGGTTCGTCTAAAATTAGTATTTGAGGGTCTGCGCAGAGTATGGAAGCGAGTGCTACGCGTTTTCGTTCTCCTCCACTTAATAAGATTGGAGATTGGTCTTTGTACTGAGTTAAATTGAATTGGTTTAAAGTTTTTGTAATTTTTTCTTTCATTTCAACTTCTTCATAGCCAAAATTCTTTAAAATAAATCCTATTTCTTCTTCTACAGTTTTACTAAATATTTGGTGGTCTGAATTTTGAAAAACAAACCCAACAATGCGGGCAATTTCAGCAACCGATAAAGATACAATATTTTTAGCGTTAAGAAAAATATCTCCCTTAGTTGGTCTAAGTAAACCATTCATTAATTTTACTAGAGTAGTTTTCCCTGCACCGTTCTCACCCATTATTCCTAGAAACTCGCCATCCATAATTTTTAAGCTAATATTTTTTAGGACATACGTTAAACCATCGTATGAATACCAAACATTTTGTAATTGAATTATTTTAAATCACCATATGGATTAAGTTTCTCTAATACTTTGTATAGCTTCTGCAAATTCAAAAGGCGTGAGTGGAATCTTCTCAAAGTGGATTCCTTCTTTTTCTAACAATTCGTATAATTGGATAATTTTTGGGATTCCGATTCCCAAATTTTTAAGCTTCTTATCTCTCAGTGCCTTCTCTGGAGGAGCGTCTAATATGAGTTTTCCTTTATCCATCAGTAATAGCCTATTAATGAGAGGTGCTACCAATTCTAGGCGATGTTCAATGAGAATAATTGTTTTATTTCGTTCTAAATTCAATTTTTTCAATAATCCCAAAATTTTTTCAGCTGCTAAAGGATCCAAATTGGATGTGGGTTCATCCAGAATAATAATATCTGGATCTAGAGTTAAAATTGACGCAATAGCAACTTTTTGCTGTTCTCCGCCAGAAAGCTCGAAAGGAGCTTTTTTTCTTAGAGTTTGCAATTGGAATTGTTCTATTATTTCTTCAATTTTTTCCCAAATTGTTTCTGGAGGATATCCTAAATTTTCCATTGCAAATCCTAGTTCCCGTTCGACGTTCATTGCAATTAATTGATTTTCTGGATTTTGGAACACCATTCCAACTTTTTTAGCAAGTCTATAAACAGGAACATTTTTGGTATTTAAGCCATCAATCAAGACATCGCCCTCAAAATAGCCAGAATGAAAATGAGGAATTAATCCAGTAAGACATCGGCAAAGTGTTGTCTTTCCGCAGCCCGTCGGGCCACATAAGAGAATAAAATCACCTTTATTGATTTCTAAATTGATATTTTGTAACGTGGGAATAGTGTTTCTTGCATATTGGAAGGATAAATTTGAAATTGAAACAATGCTCACGACAGAACCTCTTAACTGGTTTTCTCGAAATTAAGATGGAAAATGAAGCTACCAATAAAAAAGTAATTACTCAGTTGTGAGTTAAATTCAAATTTGTTTTTTTCTGTGAGTTAACTTCATTACCTAACTTCATTTTCAATATTTTGAGTGCTTCTTCTAAACCCGCTTCTAAATTTTCTATGCCAGAGCACCCAGCAGCTCTATCATGACCTCCACCTTCACCTTGCATAATAGGTCCGATTTTTTCCATAATATCTCGAGCTAAATTCAAATTTGTTTTTTCTGTGACTTCTGCAGTAGCACGAGCGCTTATTCGGATTTCATCTTTTTTCTTTCCATAAACAAGTGCAACATCTGCGCCCAAGTTAATTAATGCCCTGCATGCACTTGCCTCATAGGCACTTACATGAGAGATGACAACAATCCAGCTATTAAATTCATGAATAATTAGTCGTTGTGCTGCTTTTAATCGAGCAATCCGTTCTGATCGGTCCATTGGCATTGTTAAAAGTTCAATCATTTTTGAATAATTTACCCCTAGATCAAGTAATTGGTTGATAATTTGAATGGTTTTATTATTGGCAAGAATTAAATGGCGAGAATCATAGAGAAGTCCAAGAAATAATAGACACGCGATCTTTTCTGAAGGAAGAATATTAAATGTCTGGTAGAGATCATAAATTATTTCTGTAGTAGCAATAGCGTTTTCATTTATTATGGTAAATTGGGCAAATTGTTTAGTTCTTGGATGAGGCACGTGATGATCGATAAGCATTACAGAAGTATTACCTGTTATCTGTGTCTTTATTTTACCGAGTTGGTCAAGACTATTCGTATCTACGATAATAACACCATCACTTTGGAAATCAGGTGAATCCTGTATTTCTAATTGAAAATAATCGATAATTTTATGGCATACTTGATTGAGCCCGTCAATGCAAATAATACTTTTTTTCTCTGGATAAAAATCATCTATAAGCGTTTTGATAGCAATTGCACTACAGAGAGCATCTGGATCTGCATTTTCATGGGAAGTAATCAATATATTCTGGAGATTTTTAGATTCAAAAAATTTATGAAATATTTGAGGCATTATCTTCCACCATTAATCAAGAATTTTTAGGATGATCAAGTTAATTTTAAATAGGTAGGTTTTAAATAGAGAATCTTAGAAAATCTAATTAATTACGAATGAGATAAAATGATTCGTAACTTTTTAGACTTTTCATTGAAAATTATAATCTTAGATTTCATAAAAAACTATATGAAGCTTTGAGAAAAAG
>SUPS01000208.1 GCA_005191415.1 Candidatus Helarchaeota ASGARD archaeon Hel_GB_A | reverse complement strand
GCATATAAATAATCTAGTAGTATTATCACCGATTTAGCTTTCTCACAAACATTTAGTGAAAAAATGGATATAAATTGGAAATAAACTCAATAATAGATAGTCACTAAGGGTGTATTACTAAAAAAAATCGAAATATCTAATGTAGGATGAGGAAATGAGCGCAACAGAATCAAGAAATTCTTTACTTTTAGATCCAAAGTTGTGGAACTTTTTTGAGCAATTAATTTCAGGAAAAATCAAGGAAATTAATCCGCAGTATGATAGCGCAAATGCATTTGGTTATCGATACCCTGAAGTCGAACGATTATTAGAGATGGATATTGCACAGACCATAGATACTTTAAATATTCTGCATAATGCAGGAATTTTAGAACGAGATTTTTTTAACTACATTTTTAAATGTCCAAACTGTGAGAGTATTCATGTCCATTATCAGCAGTCATGCCAATTGTGTGGCAGTACTAATGTTAAATTAATTGAGCTAATTGAACACTTAACATGTGGATATATTGGACCCTCAAAGGAAATCACTCTTAAAAAGGGCGTGCATTGTTGTCCTCAATGCGGGGAGATGTTCAAAGAGGAAAAAGTGGATTATCGTATTTCAAAAGGAATTTATTGTGAATCTTGTAAGCGAATTACTCCAAAAACAGACTTACATTTTATTTGTTTTGATTGTAATAAAACTATCAAACAGGACGAATTAAAAAGCGTTGAAATTTTTAAATATCGATTAAATATGGATATGCGCGGGGATTTAGTTAAGGTATTATCATACCGTCCAATTTTACCACGAGAAGTTCCTTCTAGAAAGCGTAAGAAAAAGCAAGACAGTCTAGATATTCGAATTCTCAATATAATGCAAATAGATGCACGGACTTCATATCGAGAAATTGCCCGACGGACCGGCGTAAGTGATGCGACCGTGCGTGATCGCGTTAATAAAATGATTGAGAAAGGGTGGATAGAAGGGTTTACTACAATAGTGAATCCTGCAAAGGTTGGTAAAAATGTGACTTGTTTAATGAATCTTAAGATTGATCCACAAGATTTTCAAAATATAATTTCGCAATTGAAGGATATTAAGGAAATTAAAATGATTTTTGAATTGACCGAAAAGAATAGTATTATAATTATGGTAGTTTTGGAGGATAAAGAGGAATTACGGCAATTCATCAATGAAACCATTTATCAAATTCCTGGAATAGAAGTAGAAAAAGTAAATAATATAATAAATATTGCCAAGAATGACCCGCGCCTTTATTTATAAAAATAGGTGCTATTTGGGATTATCATGCAGGGTGCTTTGGAATTTTCGATTAAATATCTTTTCGGAGAAAAGCACCCTAAAGAACAAAATTTTCTAATTATTGAAGATATTAATACGAAAGGGGAATTATTATTATTGCAATTGATTCAAGAGTATATTTCGAACGATTACAATACAGTTTTAGTGTTATTAGATTCAATACCACAAAACATATTAGAAGAATTAGTGGTGAAAGAGTCTGAGAATTTCGCGGTTGTGAATACTTGTTCAGATTTATACTCCCGTTACTATACTTCTATGAAACTTCACGAATTGAATTTAACATTGAAATCGCTTAGAAAAAAAATAAAGGGGGAAAAAAAACTTGCTATTTTTACATGGTCACTGAATCCGCTTTTTATTTATTATTCGAGTCCCGATGTTATTCATTTCTATTTGGAAAACGTTAAACACGCCGTCGAAAACAATACGACAGAATATTATTTGATTGATAAGGGAATCATCGACGAAATGGCAATGAGGAGATTGATAGCGATAGCACATTGTGTTTTACAATTAGAAAAAGATAATACATCTGAAAATGTATTTAATATAGCTTATCTTAAAACAACGGGTATGGCTATTAAAAAGAATAAAATAAGATATAAATATCAGGTTAAATCTTCACTCTGGGAGAGTAAAATTTGGCTTATTGATCATCTCTAAATACTTTTTCGCCTGGGTAGACAATGATTCCTTCATTGGTTATTCGAAACAGGGTTGAATCCATACTGTGGGCAGTACCACGCATTTTTTGGATGTCTAATGCTCTAATTCGGGTATTACCCCTTCGAAGCATATAAAGAATTATAACGCCTTCTGCTAAGAAGGGTTCAACACCAAATCGACCTATTTCATTCTCAGTAGGACTTTCAGCGATTAAAATTGAACTCATGTCTGAAATTTTTAAGGTCTTCACAAGTGTAAGAATATCTTGTCGAATAGCAAATAAATCGCTATGTTGTAAAAGCAGGGTAGTAAGTGAATCAAAGACAAGGCGTTTTGCATCAATTTTCCGTCTGTATTCGTGAATGAGAGAAGTAATATCTTGAATTCCAAACTCTCGTTCTCCAAGAATTGGATGTGGTTTAATCGCCAGTTTATATTTGTCTTTTCCATCTAAAAAGCTTTTATATCGAATTGGTGCAGCGTCTATTATTACTAATCTGTTTTCTTCTTCTAATTTTTTTAAATTCCATCCAAATATTTTCATGTTTTCTCGGATAATTTCAGCAGATTCTTCAAGGGTCACTAGAATTCCATTTTCTTCGAATTGTGTAATGCCATTGTAGAGAAATTGAATTCCGAAGATACTTTTTCCAGTACCTGCACCACCAGTTAAAAGTACGGACCGTCCTCTTGGGAATCCACCCCCAAGAAGTTCATCCAGTCCCGGTATTCCGGTTTCAATTCTTTTTAAGGTCATCTTTTTGTCCATCCTACCTTTTTTTGAAATTTCTGACAATGATTAGGGGTTTTTGCGGATGTTATTATTACTTTTTTCATCAATTCATTATAAAGATCTCTGTCGTTTTCTGAACAATCGCTTCAATTCATTATTTAACTCTTGGCGAGCATTTACAGGAGAAACAGTATTAGAAGTTTGTGTCGGATGAGATTCTAAGAGCGGAGCAATTGGTTGTTGTGTTGAAAAGACATTTAGAAGATTTCGGTTTTGTGCCTCAATGTTATCTATGCGACTTTCGAGATATTGAAACTTTTCTTCAATTATATAAGAGAAACTAATGAGGTTATTATAGACTAGTTCAATGCTTTGTAGCACTTCAGCTGAGATATCTTCCCGTTTCGTAAATTCAAATAAATTTGAGAGGGAATCAAGAATGTTAGAGTCTGTCAGTACGGCATTGTAAATCGATGTGTGTAGAATTCGATAGAGAAAGTTGCGATTTTTAAATAGGTCGTTAAATTTATGCTCTAACATCTTTATTTCAGGTAGAAAGTCGTTATAGATTTGGGGGTCAGCTTTATGGAGGAAAATTAAGAAATCAGGAAATTCTGCAAACGACTCCATAATTTCAAGTATTTTTTCAAGATAACTTAGTGCTAGTCGATATTTCTGTTTATCTTGGATATCAACAACGTAAATAACAGTATGAACATTGACAAAGAAACGTTCAGGATGAGATAGATAAATTTTTCGATAGTCTTCTTGGCCGCCCATGTCCCATATATTAAATGTGACGGTTTTTGTAGTTAATGGAGCTACTTCAACGTTTTTGGTAGGTTTCAGATCAGCAATTTTGAATCGTTTTGTTAAAATGTTTAAAATAGCTGTTTTTCCTGCATTTTCGAGTCCTGCAAGTAGAATTTTCTTCTTTTCTCCTGGAGCTACTTCCCCTCTGATAAGTTTAACAATATATGTCCCGACGGAAATCCACTTGTCAATTTCATCTTCTGTTATATTCAAGACATTTAAAAGAGTTAATTTTTCTTGTGAAATGAATTTATTTGTAAAGTCTTTAATTCTTTTAAGTCCCAGCGTTTTTTCTAGTTTCGTAGCAAATTCAGGAGAAAGACCTTTAATATGTTTGATTGGTAAGTTCAATATTTTCTCTTTTTCTATATTTGGTGGTAAGTCTACTAAGAATTTTTTAAGTTCCTCAGGAATAGGAGGCACATCCTCAGTCTCCGTAGTTACTTCTTGAGTTTCGAGTTTTTGGGAGGTTTTTATTTCAGTATTAGTTTGATTATCACTAATTGCTTTAGTGGGGTCATTTTTTCCTTTATTTTCTTCTTTTTTATTTGTATCAGATTTTATTTTTTTCTTTTTTTCTTTTACATCACTCATTTCTATTCATCTCCTTTTTAATTGTTCTGCAACCCAATTAAAGGCTTCATTTATACCTTGCCCAGATTTAGCACTTGTGGCGACAATATGCCAAGAACGATTCAAATTATTCAAGGCAAGGGCTGCAATGATTTTTTCATTTTTGACATGACCAGCCAAATCCGCTTTATTATTTAAAACTAATAAAGGTAGACCATTATGGCTGGATTGAAGAATTTTCCAGAGCTCTATTTTAGCCTCTGGAAATCGTTCTGGGGTTGAGCCATCAACTACAAAAATTAAGGCTTCAGAATTGTGTAAATAGTTCGTCCAAAAGCTTCGAAATTGTTGTTGACCACCTACATCAAAACAGACAAATTGAAAATTTTGGAATTGAAAATTATGAACATTAAGCCACAGAGTAGGACTAGTTTGTTCATAAATATTTTCAGAAACGCGCTTTGTGAGGCTAGTCTTTCCAGCCCGATCCAGACCGAAAATGAATAATTTCACAATTCTCTGAATGGTAATAGTTTCTGGGATTGATTCATAAAAGTTTTTAATTAAATCCTTCAATTCTTGAAATTTTTTTGCGACTTTTGGGTCTGATGAAGAAGTAAAATAGTAAAATGCTTTATAGATATCTGGTGTTTGTTCAATATGGGCTATCAATTCTTCTAGAGGTTCCTTCCAATTCTCTGGGTTTTCTGTAAAGCTTATTAAAATAGAAATTAAGATAGATTCATGTCCACCTCTTGCCCATTTCGAGGGGATTTCGGTGTAATAATTGGCTGTATTTGAGAAATCGAATCTATGGATGAAAAATGATTTTTCAAAAATAACGTCTAATAATTTGTTAATTTGATGGAATTGATTTTCTGTTAATGCTAAATTATCAGGATAGGTCAGTAGAGTTTTCGACCCTTCAATCATATCAAAATAGCTAATGATAATACCTAACAATTTAAGCCACCTACTTCCTTTCCTTAAAAATCATTTCAATAATGAGATTAATTTCAGAAATACTTCTTGAACATTGATATTTCGTAATGCGGATGTTTCATAAAATGCATTTGCTTTTAATTTTTTTTGTAAAGAAAGACCTTCTTCATATTGAACTTCGCGTTTAGATTCTAGATCACATTTATTTCCGACTAAAATCAGGGGGACTTTTCTTTTGATATACCGACTCATATCTTTTTTCCAATCTAAAATATCTTTAAAGGTAGTCTTTCGTGTAATGTCATACATCAGAATGCAACCACTTGTTTCTTTGTAGTAATTTTTCCAGACTTGCCGGTGAAGTAATTGCCCGCCTAAATCCCAGATACGAAGCCCAAATTGTTTTCCATCTTTTTCAAATATTTTATAACCAATATTTACACACAAGCTCGGACGATATGACACGTCCACTAACTCGCCCGTTATTGATTTAAACGTAGTTGTTTTTCCAACAGCATTTGAGCCAAGCAGAAGAACTTTTTTCTCAATGATCATTCCTATCACACTTATGGCAGGTCGTTGTTAATTCCAATATATGGTTCTCTAATTTTTTCATGCGTTTATCCAAAATTTCAATAAAATCTTTGAAGATCTCCAAATAGGTATCAAACCGTTTTTCGATGGAGGAAAGGCGTGCTTGGTTTTCTTGGTGATGCTCTTCAACAATATTAAAAAGGTCTTGGATTCGAGATTCAAGAGAATTTTTGTTTACTTGTCCATTTATTACCAAATGATAGAATTGTATGAGTTTATCTTTGAATAATTTGGGATCTTCATCTTCATTTAAGATTAGGATGGCCATATCTTTGTGTATTTCGCCCCCAAAGTAGGATGCTATTTGTAAACCATCCGTTGCATAAATAGCAAATCGCGGAATAGCGGTATTACCCATAGTTTGACTGGTATAAATTGCAAGTAACTCATTTATGCTCATATTAAATATTTGAGGGTATTGCCAATCTACGAGAATACCCATCGTGTCATCCCATTTTAACCAAATAATTCCTTTTGGGATTGGCATGCCCTCCGTAACTTTATGTCAATACGGAACTCAGGTTACTTTTGAATAACTTAATATACTTTCGGATGGTAACTTCAGACACTTTCGTAAGTTCTGATAGATCCCTTTGCCTAATACGCGCCTCTTTAACTAAGTTTTTTGATGTTACATATATTGCTGCCGCCGCAAAACTCCGTGGGCTAGAATTTTCATTAAAGCCATTCTTTGAAATCAATTCCAGTAGTTTTTTTGCCTGATTCTGGAAATTAACTGAGAGTCCAAGCTTTATACAGAAATTAGATAGATAATGAGACGCTGGAATGATAGGAAGCTTAATATTCAGTTCCTTTAAAATTAATCGGTAGTTTTTACGAAGGGTTTTAGGTGAAATTTGAGATATTTTAGAAAATTCTTCGAGCGGTCGAGAGAATTCATTGAGGAGGCATGCAATATAGAGAGATGCAGTAACTAAATGCTTAATACTTCGCCCTACTGTTAAACGTTTGTTGACGACTTTGATATAAATTTGCATTGCATGCCGCCGGATAGATAATGGTATTTCAAGTTGTGCAGCAATTTTAAAAAGAATTTGGTTTGCATAGGTCATATTGTACTCAAACGAATTATGGAAGTATTGATTTAACTTAGATAATCGCTGATACAATGCTTTTCTCTTTGCGGATAAGTTTTCAACCGAAAATACAGTTCTGCATCCATAATATTGTGGTGGATATCTATATTTTTTCTCAGTAGAAATATTATTCAAAGTCAAATCGTAGGAAATATAGTCTTTTAGTGCTGGACCATGCACCGTTGCACAATTTTTGCAGACATATATTCCCCTAGATTCAATTATGTCAGGTACTTCACAACAATCATAATAATCGTCAGATACAGGCGATTGTTCTAGGGGGTGGAAGTCCTGATAAATATCTTCGTGTATACTTTCACTGATTTTTCTAGATTCAATGGTCATGATGATTACCCCATTATATCTATAATTAAGTAACAGCGAATTAGAAAAACAGAACTTAGATGGATCTTAGAAATTGTGTCGGGAATTTGTTAATTTAAACCACTAGTCCCTTTTTAAAAGAAAATTCGAATTTAGTCAATTTAACATCAATTAAGTTTTCAATTGAAAAATAATCCTTTATTTTTTTTTGCGTTCGAGATGAAATCAAACTCTTTATAAAAGTTTGGTTGAAATCCAAGGTGAAAATTATTTTGAGTATAAATGAAGTAATATCATTTC
>SUPS01000013.1 GCA_005191415.1 Candidatus Helarchaeota ASGARD archaeon Hel_GB_A | reverse complement strand
ATTATGATGAATATTGTAAAATGTTTTTTGATGTTGGGAAAGTGGCTGGTCAAGAATTTTATTCCTATCTAACTTCTTTCTTTAAAACACATGAATTAGAGCGTCCTTATGTTATTTTGCGCCAGCTCGGTATTTTTGGAACAGGAAAAATCACTGCTAAAACATTTGATCTCGACAAAGGGATTGTCATTATCAATATTCACAATCTATATAGTTTCAAAGCCACAAACCCCATCCATCTTGAGGTTGCTGGATTTCTGACATCGCTTCTTGAAGCCGTTACGGGTGAAGTATGGGATTCGATTGAAACGAAATGTATTGCAACTGGCGACGATTATTGCGAATTAATTGCCAGCCCTGCTCGGGAATTAGGATTCTTAAACCTAGACTTACAGAAAACGAAGGATCAATTGACAATAGATAATGAAGGAACACTTTCTCTGATGGGAATGCGTGTTCTTCTTATGCCGAAAGGTACTCTCTTAAATATTTTAGAGAGCATTGAAGATTTAGCGGGGGAAGAAAAGGCTAGTGAAATAATGTATAATGCTGGAGAAAGAATGGCATTAAAATTCGCTCAACAAATCGCAGAACGGTTCAATTTGTCGGGAGAAGCGATTTTCCGTGCATATGCTCAGGTTGTTGGAGTTCGAGGTTGGGGTATTACTGAAATCCAAGAAGCTGATCTAAAAACTGGCTATGCCCGCGTAACTTTAAAAAATTCTATCATTGGATCATCCATGAAACAAAAACATGCATCTTCAGATGCGATGGTGGCTGGTGTTATCGCCGGTATTTTCGAATACATTACTAAACAGAAAATTATATGCCGTGAAGTCAAATGCATTGCAAAAGGCGATACTATTTGTGAATTCATCGCTGAACCTTTGGCGCCTTCCCATGAAGAAAAAATTATCCACCCCTAAAACTTTTCAAACTTGCCCTAAAAAGAAAATAAAGAAGTATTTTACGCAATTTTTCATTTTAATACTTTTAAAGTGGTTTGAAACATTTTTTGGACTTGATTACTAAGTGCAATGCTTCCCTGCACCAACTGGACGGTGCCATCTTGTATCTGAAATTTGATGGTTCCTTGAGGCGTATCGATACTATAAACCCCAAGCGAACTACGTCCTACGAAGATTTCGGGCGATTCTTCCAAAATACTCGCAATAAGAATACCGGCTAATGCCTTATTCCGAGGATCCTCCCGAGGTGTAGGCATCATACCGGGGCTGACCTCAAAAGAGACAACAAACCGCCCATCTTGTGTATAATTCAGCGTAAATAGGCTTAATGCTTTTTGATGATTTTGTTGAACGCCAGGATCCCCTAAATTTCTCTGGTCAAGCACGATTATTTGCGAACAATTTTTCCCAACAAGATGCCCATCCATCTTTGATTGATAACCGGAACCTAAAAGCCCCTCAGCAACGGGAATAATCGCTTTGCGCGTCTTTAAGTTAACATCCGACCCAATCCAAACCCAAAGTACCCCATTTAATTCATCAACTAAAATCGCAGCGCGTCTCGGATCCTGAATATAATTCTGCTTGAATAAAATCTCTCTAATCATCCCCATGCCGCCAACTTCTAATAAAATTGCTCGTGCTGAACTCATAAAAACACCATTTCAAGTTTCAATCATTAAGATTAAATTTCTCTCATTATAAAAGAATTTATCTATCTCAAAATAAGATAAATTACAAATCGACTGGGAATTTTTACAAAAAAAATTATATTATATTAGGGATTTTCACTTCTTCTTTATGTATATCTACGATATGCCCTGCATAAATCAAGCAAACAATGATCTGCTCTCGTGATAAATGTTTATATTCTTGTAAAATTTGATCAATAGTCCATTCAAAAAAAATTAACTCTAAAATAAAACTAACTTTAATTCGCATGCCTTTAATTACAAAAACTATTTTTACATAACTCATAATACTCTTTCAAAACAACATAAATTACAAAAACTATTTTACATAACTCATAGTAACATAAATTACAAAAATTATTTTACATAATTCATAGCCAACTAGAGTTTGAAGCGTAGTATTTGAAGTAGAGGTTAAAAAGAATGCCTGAAGATAAATCTAAGAAACTAATTTTATGGTTTGAAGAGTGTGGAATTGAAGATGTTCCCTTGGTGGGTGGAAAGAACGCAAGTTTGGGTGAAATGATTCAAAAAACTAAAGTCCCAGTACCAACTGGATTTGCGCTTACAGCAGAGGCATATCGCTATTTTATCAAAGAAAATAACTTAAAACAATTTATTCGAGATACTTTAAGTGATTTAGATACTCATGATATGAAGAATCTTGCGGAACGCGGCGAAAAGATTAGAAATGCAATAAAAAAAGCAAAAATACCAGAGGATCTTGAGAAGCTAATAAGACAATATTACCGAGAACTCGGTAAGAAATCAGGAATTGATGAACCTTCATGTGCTGTTCGAAGCTCTGCTACGGCGGAAGATTTACCTGATGCCTCTTTTGCTGGTCAGCAAGAAACTTTCCTCCATGTTAAAGGAGAAGATGCCATCATCGAAAAAACTATCGAATGTATAGCTAGTCTCTTTACAAATAGAGCTATTTCTTACAGGGAAGATAAAGGGTTTGATCACTTTGATGTCGCCCTTTCAGTAGGTATACAACTCATGATTTACACGGATCTCGGTGCTGCGGGCGTTGGTTTCTCAATTGACACGGAATCTGGCTTCGATAAAGTAGTTTATATCGAAGGGAGCTGGGGATTAGGAGAGTTCGTTGTTCAGGGCAAAGTAAATCCAGATAAATGGTATGTTTTCAAACCTACAATGGGTATCATTAGTAAAACACCTGGAAATAAGCCCATAAAACTCATTCGGAATGAAAAACATGAAGTAGTGCAGGTAGATGTTCCAGAAGAGGATCGGAGACGATTCGTCTTAACGGATGAACAGGTCAAAGAGCTCGCGGGTTATATTATACAAATAGAAAAACATTACGGAAAACCGATGGATACCGAATGGGGATTAGATGGTCGGAACAATAAATTATATATTTTGCAAGCACGACCTGAAACCGTTGAATCCCAGAAAGTAAAAACTATTCTTGAGACCTATGTGAATTTAGAGCCTCCCGAAGAACGAAAATTAATCATTCAAGGAGATGCGGTGGGTCGAAAAATTGGACAGGGGAAAGCAAATATTATAACAGACGTCAAGGACATTGGGAAATTTAAAAAAGGCGAAGTTCTCGTCGCTATTGAAACAGATCCTGATTGGGAACCTATTATGAAAATAGCTTCTGCCATTGTCACTAATCATGGCGGACGCACCTGTCATGCAGCTATAGTTTCACGCGAACTGGGAATCCCATGTGTAATTGGAACCGAAGATGGGACTGAAAAAATTAAAAGTGGACAAGATATCACCATTGACTGTAGCGAAGGATTCGGGAACGTCTATGAAGGGCTCCTAAAATATGAAATTCAAAAGATTGATTTAGAATCTATTCCACGCACTAAAACACAAATTTTCATGAATGTTGGAATTCCTGAAACTGCTTTTGATCAAGGAAAATTACCCGTTGATGGCGTTGGTCTAGCTCGATTAGAATTCATTATTAATTCTCATATCCAAATCCATCCTTTGGCGCTTATCAATTATAATGAATTGAAAAAGGACAAGAAATATGCAGACATTGTTAAAAAGATTGACGAAATTGCCTTTGGCTACGATGATAAATCCCAACTATTCGTTGACAAGTTAGCAGAGGGGGTCGCCCGAATCGCCGCTGCATTTTATCCTAAGGATGTCATTGTGCGATTGAGTGATTTTAAGACAAACGAATATGCAAATTTAATCGGTGGATATCTCTATGAACCTGAAGAACACAATCCTATGATTGGATGGCGTGGTGCATCTCGTTATTATGACAAGAATTTCCTTCCGGCGTTTCATTTAGAATGCAAAGCCCTTAAAAAGGTTCGGGACGAAATGGGCTTGACTAATGTTAAAATTATGATTCCATTCTGCCGAACTGTTGAAGAAGGAAAACGCGTAATCAAAATTATGAACGAAAATGGATTGGTTCAGGGTAAAAATGGGTTAGAGATCTATGTTATGGCAGAAATTCCCTCGAACATCATCCTTGCGGATAAATTTTCAGAAGTTTTCGATGGATTTAGTATTGGAAGTAATGACTTGACCCAACTTACCCTAGGGCTTGATCGTGATTCCGAAATTATCAGTTACTTATTTGATGAACGTAATGAGGCTGTAAAACGTTCTATTAAAAACCTTATAGAAACTGCTCACAAATACAATCGAAAAGTCGGAATTTGTGGGCAATCCCCTAGCGATTGGCCATCTATTGCCGTGTTTCTTATTGAATGCGGTATTGATAGTATGAGCTTAAACCCTGATACCGTAATACAAACTCGACTCCTTACGGCAATCGTAGAATGGGCAATTTCGGAAGGGAAAAAATGGCCGCTTTCAGAAGATGAAATACTTAACAACCCTGTAGTTCCCAAAGAATTGGCACAGACTGTTGTCAATATGATTAAGGCAGAACGTGCAAAATCTAGCTAATTAATAAACTTTTTTTTAAAAATCTCTCTTTATTTTTTAATTTCCACTACATTTTTATGAAGAAAGTAACATAAGATAAACGCATCTAATTAGACAAGTGGTGGTTCCATGGGAATTCCAGATATAGATAAATTGAAGGATAAAGAGAAAGTTGCAGTTCTTCAACAACGAATTCAATTCCAAAACGAAACTATTGAAAATCAAAAGGCTCAGATTAATGAATTAAAAACAGAACTTACCCAATTAAAAGAACAGCTCGATAAATTTTCCAATAGCATTCAGAATCAAACCAGTATAATCGCTGAACAACAAAGAACTCTAAAAGATCAAGAATCCACGATTTTAGAGCAGCAAATGAGTATCTCACAATTACAAAAGCAGTTAATTGAATTACAGAATAATCTGGAGAATGCAAATAAACAGCTACAAGGTATGGAAGAGACTATTCGGAAAAAAACTGAACAACTAAAAACAGAAAATATTGAACTGAAAACTACTCTCGATGAGAAACAGAAAGATTTCAATAAAAAAATCGAAGACTATGAAGAAACAATTAAACGATTAAGAACACAAATTGGGCTCCTTGAACAGAAGGAAAAAGAATTAAATGAATTGAGAGAAAAAATTTCTGCCAGTGACTCCAGTTCTCTAGAAAAACGTATTTTAGATATGGAGAAAATATTAGAAGAAGCTGATGCCACAATAACCAAATTAGAAAAAGAACTTCAACAGACAAAACAAAACATGGAAGCTGAAATCAATGTACGTGACGTTAAAATTCAAGAATATGAACGTCTTCTCCAGAAAGAAGGTATCAAAAAGCCTACCGCTTCTGCTATAATTACTGATAAAGATACCGCAAATGAAACCATTAAAGATATCTTTTCACGGACTAAAAGTAATGTGATGATCTTTCTACCTGACATCAATTTCTTAGAAAACTTAGATTTCGATTCCTTACGTCCAATTATTCGAGTTCACCTTGCAGTTCCTGTCCACAAAAATATGAATTTAATTAACCAATTAAAGATGAAACCAAACGTTGAAATTAGAGATTATACGGAAGGTATTATTTGGGGAATAATACGCGATAATGAAGAACTTATGATTGCGCCAATCGGCGAGAATAATGAGCCTTCTGGTCTTGTTGTCAAAGGTGATGCTCAAATAGATATGTTTGGAACTATTATACGGAGTACATGGACCCGACTAAAACGATTTTAATATTTTTCTTTTTACCATTATCCTATTTTCCTGAAATTAAACAGGAGTTCTAATCTTATGGATAACATAAACAATATGATACAAGAACAAGCTGGATATCTTGTAAATGGTGAAGGTATAAAGTATTTAATTAAACATTCATGTACTTGTTGCCCAGACCACAATAAATATCTTGAAATTACTCCTTTTGAACCAAAAAACGTTTCATCAGTCTCACTGGATATCTGTGTTGGTAGATATGTCTGGGAATTCAAAGATAAGGACGTCCCTTTCTTTGATTCAAAAGAACACTCGATTAAACAGTTTTTAGATGAATATACGCATAAATATGATCTTGTTAAAGATCTGGATGGACGGTTAATTATTCATAAAGACCAGTTCTTGTTACTTGAAGTCCTAGAAGAAATCCATTTTAATCGGCATGTTTCGGGACATGTACTAGGGAAATCAAGTATTGGACGACTAGGGCTCATTATTCAGACTGCATCAATCATCAATCCTATGCATATGCAAAAATTAATTTTAGAAATTAAAAATATATCTCCAATTACTCTAATCTTCCATTATGGCACGCCTATTGCTCAAATACAATTTTTCTATTTCCCTAATCCCGTCCGAAAGCACTATCAGGTATATGGCATTTTTAAATAAACTTTATTCGAGTAAAAAACGTTTTTTTAAATCTATATTTGTCCTAGGTTGCTATTGCTGCGTCTTCTGTATCTGAAGATGGTTCTTTCTTTTTCAATTCAACGACTTCAATGTGACAATGCTGAGGAAACTTCATCTTCGCAACTTTAAATGCACGTTGTGCGATTGGGACATGTTTTTTATTGACTCTAACAGACATTAATTTTTGATCCCGCCTGACTCTTGCAGCAGTCCCGAATGGTTTTCCGAATGCTTTTCGCATGCCATCTTGTAAACGATCTGCACCTGCAAATGACATAAGTCGGTGCTCTCTTACAACATGATGCGGATAGACTAAAATTCTCAAAAAGTAATTTTCTCGTCCAATATGTTTCCGTAAATGTCGATTTGCTGAAATACGAGCTGCTTCTAATGCTAAATGACTAATTTGTGCACGATTATCTGAAATAAGTAGAATTTCATATTCATAATCTTTATTTTTTCCCATTGTAAACATTCGAATTTTAGGATCTGGTACTCCATGAACGTATTCGCGTCTTCCTTTTTTCGTTTTCTTCCAACGTTTTACATATGGCTTTCCTTTAATATCATGATACGATGACCATGGACGTTTCGGCATTATTTACACCTTTTTTCATTTTTTTCAGTCTTTGTTTTTCTTTTCTTTCTTTTTAATAAAAAAATGTAACTAATTGAGCTGATATTCACAATTTAGTTATCTTAAACAAGATAACATGGTTTAAGTATGTTTTTCTTATTGTAAATTTATAAAATCATATTTTAAAAGTTAAGAAATATATTTTAAAATTGAGCCTACTTTAAACAAACCTTTATTTAATGCAACATATGGAAACTTTTCAGCTCGGGTGTTCATTGAATGGACGATGAATCTTATTATAATTCACTAAAGGCAGATATTGTTCCTATTATCAATGCTGAATTACAAATTGATGAAACTCAATTATATGCACTTAATATAGAAGCTCTTAATAAAATATTTGATATAATACAGAGAAAATCTATTCCTACTGAAAAAGTACGTGAAATAATTATTAATAATTTGACTTCAGAAGCCGTTATTGCTGCTCTCAAGAATGCTTTACAAAATTCATCCCCTGTAGATATTCCGACGTCTCCGGTGGATGTTCCGACGTCTCCGGTGGATGTTCCGACGTCTCCGGTGGATGTTCCGACGTCTCCGGTGGATGTTCCGACGTCTCCGGTGGATGTTCCGACGTCTCCGGTGGATGTTCCGACGTCTCCGGTGGATTTAATAGATTCTTCTATGGAAACACCTCTCCAGAATACTGATAATAATGTTTCCTTATCTGAACCTTTATTCATGCAGGATTCAATAAAAGCAGATATAGTTCCTGTTATTCAAAATATGATAGATGTAAGTTCAGAAAAGCTTTTTTCGCTTTCGATTGAGACTTTAAATCAAATTTTTAATTATCTTGAAACCGGGATCATTCCTGCATCTGAAATTGAATCAATTATTCTTTCTTCACAAGATCCCGAAGAAATTGCATCCAAACTACAAGCAAAACTAGCAACCGTTACTTCTTCATCTGATACTTTTAAGGAAGATTTGATTACCGGGATTCTTTTTAATATTCCTGAAAGTTCTCGTGATTTAATTGAGCCTAAACTTAGAGCAATTGATGATATTGACGAATTAGTAGAGCTTAGTCGAATACCCTTCTCCGAACTTCAAGTGCGATTAGGTTTTGAAGCCCCAATTGCTCAAGAGTATGATGAACGACTCGATATTATCGCTGGAATTCTCGCACAGCTTCCTCCTTCTTTGCGAGGTATAATAGGTGATCGTCTTCAAGAAATAGACGATATAGAACAACTTATTCGGTTAAGTCAAATGAATTATGTTCAAATTCAACAGGAACTAGGACTAGCCGCTCAATCTCCCAGTTCGATTCCGGCAGAATATTTAAATCCCGTAGATACTGCCACTCAATCTTCAGAAAGCAATACTAATTCATCACCATCTCCAGAAGCTTCCACAAGCGGGCAACCACCTCCGCCATCTCCTCAAGTTCGAGAAATGCTTCGAAAACGACGAGAAGAAAACCAAAAATATATTCCTATTATTCAAAAAATGGCAGAAAAAGTCTGGAAAACAAAAATTACCGAAGAACCTAATCTATCACCTGAAGCTGCAGAACTTAAGGATAAACTAGAGATTCTTTATCGAATTCATCCAGATCGAATCCGTAAAATTTTGGAACAATTAAAAAAGACAAAAAATAGAAGACGCTTTAAAGCATTATTCTATTGGTATGTTTATTCTCATCGTATTGAAGAAATAGAAACTTATGTTGAACATTGGCAGGGTCAAATTCGTGGAATTGGTGGATTTCGCGCCGCAATAAATGTTTCTCGATTTGATCCCGTTGTGGAACATCTTCAGACAAAAGAAATCGAGGGTATTAACGTTCAAGCACAGAATGCATTAGAGCGAATTCACAGTAGTAATATAAATGTCCGCGCCCGTGGCGTAGAAGATATTAAGCAAATCGCGAATTATTTGCTTCAAAAGACACAATAAATTGATCGAGGCTTTAGTAAAATTGGCATCTGACGAATTCATAGAGAAAGTTGTCTTCGGTGGAGAAGAAATTAAAGATGCTATAAACTGGATCAAAAAGCGGGAAGATATGACTATTTTAGCTGAAATTCAAGGTATAATTCCTTTTACTCGAACACCGTTTCACGCAATAGGAACTGTTATTGATGTGAAAAATAAACTTCGCCGTAAATTTATAGCTGTTTTAATCGAAAAAGGTACAATTGGGTCTAAACAGCTCCCCTCTAATTTAATTTTAACAATAGGTGGCTTCCACTCTGTTGATGAAGATGTTTCTGCAAATCTTATAATTTTGAAAAACACTCTTCGGAAAAATTTAAGACATTTTTGGTTTTTTGATGGGCAATGGATTGGTGAATCTGTCTCATGGCTTACGAAAGCCTTAAAGACTGCACGTATTACCGCCTTTGTTCGAGGCCGTTGGGTCGAAACTGGTGAATATTTTTATGGAAAGGGTGAAGTTTTTTCAAGCCGTAGAATCATTTCAAATTTTCGCTTACGGCGCTTTTTCGTTATGGAGATTCTCCAAGGAAAAGTAGGAAAACGCCAAATGGCACATATTGCAGTTTCTGTGGGGGGTAAATCTTTTTTCCCTTTAAAACGGGGAATTTACCGAGAAGATATAGTGGCTGATAAAATTCTATTTAAGGTAATCCAAAAAAATCAAGAAGAAATCCAGTATGATTACATTTTAGACGTAAAAGGCTTAACTGTAAGTTATGGACAGCGCAAAAAACCCGTCATACAGAATGCTTCCTTTAAAATTAGAGAAGGTGAGATTCTCGGTATAGTTGGAGAAAGTGGATCAGGGAAATCTACAACTTTGAAAGCAATTTTAGGTGATATTTCTTTTAATAAGGGAACCATCAAAATTTGTGGGATTGATGCCCAAAATAAACGCGTAATCTCTCCCAAAATTGGCTATGTTCCACAAGACCTTAGCCGAATGTATCTCGAATTCACGCCCTTAGAAAACATTCTTTACTTTGGACAACAGTACGGCATAAGCCCTGAGGAATTAATTCGTCGTGGTAAGCAAGTCCTTCGAGATTTAGGTATAATCTCTAAAGCAAATACTCCTGTAAATGAATTATCAGGCGGAGAACAGAGACGTGCATCCATTGCAATTGCGCTTATTCATTATCCAAAAATCATCTTTTTAGATGAACCTACCTCAGGTCTTGATCCAGTTCGCCGGTATGAACTTTGGGATTATTTAGATTCCATTAACAAACAATATGGTATCTCTTTAGTTGTGGTAACTCACTTTCCTAACGAAGCAGAGTATTGCGATAAAGTTGCCATTTTTATGAAAGATAAAGGATTTATCGATTTTGGTACCCCTTCCGAATTAAAGTCCCGATTACCTGGAAATGGATATGCACTAGAAATTACTCTTGAAGTATTCGATCCTAAAGCTATCATTATCCTTGAAAAACTTCCTGAGGTTTCGTTTGTTCTTCAGCGAGGTGAAAGTATTCGTATTTTTAGTGATAAAGATACTAAAACCCTTTTAAATCAAACTTTAAAAACTATCACGGAGATGACTTTGAAGATTCATCGAGTAGAACCTAAAATTGAAATTGATATGATCGACCTTTTTTTGTATCATTCACGATTTCAATGAATCTAAACCCTTTTCATTCGCAATCTTGAAAATAAGATTAAATATAAAAAGGATCTCATATAGATTTTATAGAAAATCCACAAAAAAGACTTCAAGGTGAGAATTCTGCCTTTATTTGGTGGGAAAAAAACTTTATGGAAAATAAAAGAACTATCGAAATATGAACGAAAAATCGATGGATCCGAGATACCTCCAATTTATGATTTAGAAAAAGTAAGTAATATTCATCGAGAAATTGACGCATATATTCGTCCCTATTGGGAAATTCTTCATCCTGTTGTCCAAGATTTTATTACAGTTTGGAATGATGCATGGACTTCTCTTTTACATGAAAATGAAGATCTCAACTCAAGACTTCAGCAGAAAGACACATTAATAGCCAATTTAAAATCCAATTTTGAAAATAAACTTCAAGAATTAAATAGTACAATTCAGACTTTAAAAGCTGAGATTCAGACTAAAGAAAATGAAATCAACCAAAAAGAACAATTAATTAAAGATTTAGAACTAGCAGACAAAGAACATAAGCTTGGCATTGCTGAATTGCGCGAAAATCTTGAGAATCGGTTAAAGAAATTAAATGAAGAAATGGCAGAACGTCAAAAGAAATATGAAGAAACTCAGATGCAAGTAGGTCGGGCATTTCAACAAAAAGTTCTAGAACTTGATAGTGAAATGATGAGTTTAAAAGAAGAACTTGCTGAAAAGGACGAAAAAATTAAAAAACAACTCGAAGAACTTAATATTCTCCGAAAAGAAATTCAAAAATTAAAATTTTATGAGTCAAAAGCTCAAAAATTAGAAAAAAAATTAAATCAGATTGTGGAAATTTTAGAAATAACTGAAGAAGAATAGAAGGTTTTTTTATGTCGAGTGTAAGATTCCGCTTTAAACTAGTTTTAGTAGGAGAAGGTGCTGTAGGGAAAACAAGTATTCGCCAGAAATATATGGGTAAAGGCTTCACAGGTGAATATTTAAAAACAATTGGTGCAGATTTTGCATCAAAAGTTGTTGAAATGAAGGCAGATGGCGAAGTTATCAAATCAATATTTCAAATCTGGGACCTTGCTGGTCAAGTAGAGTTTAAAGAAGTCCGAGCTTCCTTTTATGGCGGTTGCCAAGGCGTTCTATTAGTGTTCGACCTTACCCGAAAAGAAACTATGGATAAACTTAAAGATTGGATTTTAGAGGCTGCTAAAAATGCAGGCGGGACTATAAAAGGATTCTATTTAATTGGTAACAAATGTGATTTACCAAATAGAGAAGTAACTACCGAAGAAGCCCAAGAATTCGCTAGGTTTCTTTCTGAAAAACTAAAATTTCAAATTCCTTATATTGAGACATCTGCAAAAACTGGAGAAAATATTGAGTATTTATTTCAAGATCTCTGTCGGATGCTACTCGTAAAAGAAGGTCTTAATGTACCAGAAATTCCTAAACCATCTACAGAAGAAAAAGTAACCCCACCCACTCCTGAAGTTTCTGTTCCTGTTATAGACCTTCCCAAACCCACACCTGTTTCTCCAGCCCCTAGTGTCTCTGAAGAAACAGTAGTTCCTGAAATAACAACACCTTCTGCCACTCCAGATTTCTCAAAGATTACCGAACGTATTTCTCAATTAGAAGAAAGAGTTACAAAAATAGAAGAACTTCTAAATAAAATTTCTCAATTGTTTAAAAATAATTCATAATCTCTTTTTTTTATCCTTGTAACATATCTTTTATTTCTAGCAACTTTTTGAGCAAAATTTCCTCTTCTGAAAGAGGCTGATCTTTAATTGTAACAACAGATTTTGACCTAGGTTGAACTTGTGGTTGTAATTTCTCTGGTGCTGGTTGAATTCTTTCAGTTATAGAATGAATCTTAATATCTTGCTTCGGAATTTCAGACTGATTCAATACATTATTTTGTGGTGAAGGTGTTTGCAGCATTGGCTTATCTGGTGGAGATGGGTGTAAATTACTAACTCTTCCTGGACTTTCTAAAACAGGAGAGTGGGATTCAGAAGAACTGGGCAGTGGTGAAGTTGTTGATACGGAATCTAAAGTTATTTGATCATACTCGCCCGATAATTCCATAATAAATTGGTTAAGAGTTGTTTCAAGTAAATCCGCCTTTTCATAGAGTTTTAATCTACGTAATTGAGTTATAATATATTTTAAATCTTCGATAGCTTCTTCTTCTTTACCTTGAAGAAGTCGTCGTTTTACTTTTTTCTCAAGAGCTTCAATATAAAATAAAACTTGCTCAATCCTCTCTTCCTTACTTGTAGTAATCTCTTCTATACCTTCCAAATTCATATTAGTTTCTGCAAGAACTGTTCTTAACTTCTCTTCCAGATATCTTGCCTTCTGAAAAGCTCCCAAATCTCTATATTCTTCTATTATTTGTTGTAATAGCTCTACTGCCTCTTCATATTTCTCCCTTAATAGGAGCCTTCTAACCTTTTTTTCAAGCCCACTCAAATATTTAATCTTTTTCTGAAATTCGGCTTTAGCGTCCATCTCTATCAATCATTCAATGTCATAATAACTTCTAAGATCTAATAATTCAATTTCAGATAAAATCTTTTTCACGGATGAATTTCTGTTAAATCAGAGTTTTTTTGAAGTGAAAAATGATGTGGGCAATTAGATATGAAACAATCCCAAACAAGGTTATGACTAGTATATCCATACTCGCTTGGGATATTGTAAATCCTTTGTATGCCATGTCCCCAAAGGCATTTTGCGCGCGATAAAGCGGAATAACTTCCTTTAAAAATTCCAATCCGCCAAACCAAGTGAGAACAAACATTAAAATAAACGTGAAGAGAAAATACTGATTTGCTTGGAGCCGTGAAGAACTCAGTACTGAAATAAGTAATCCGAGTGTAACGCCCGACATTCCCGTTAAAAATAGCAGAACCATAATCTGCCCGTACCCGCAATTAATTGGAAGCCCATATATTCCCCAAGAAATTCCCACTAAAATTTGAATCTGGAAAAATACAATTAAGAGGTATGCCATAAGTTTGGCTAACAACACTTCTGTCTTTCGGGCAGGCGTTAAGAGCATGCGCCGGAGTGGAACATCTCCTACAATACTCTGAGACGCTGTCATCATCGTTGAACCTAAAATCGTTATACAAAAAACTGCAGGCGCCGCCCGATACAATGACGATGAAGATGAATAAAGAAACTCTGGAATATAAAATATTTCATCTCGAAGAATACTTAAATTGTATTTGAAGCGAATAACTGCCTCTTCTACCTTACTTATCACCACGCCTGATGCCGCATAATTTGTATCATCTAAATAAAGCTCAATGTATGCAATGCGTGGTAGTTCGTCTGAGGAAAGATTTTGTTCAAATAAATCTGGAATTACGATGAATCCATCAATCTCCCCTAAATACAGCGATAAATTAGCCTCCGCAGTCGAATTAAAATAAATTATTTCTGTATTTTCTATGCTGTTCAAGGTGAGGGTAAAATTCTCCGAGAGATCTGGCCCGGGTGTATAGGTTCCACTGGTAGTATCCAGATCAACGATCCCAATAATGGCATGAGTACTTCCTCCCCCTGATGATGACCCTATCGCAAAAATAACTATCGTCGGCAATAAAAAAATTATAAGTAACGCCTGTTTATCCTTCAATAAGGATTCTATTTCCTTCTGCGCTAGACTTAACGTCCTTTTAACTCGATCTAACACGTCTAGTCCCTGATCTTAACTTAATTTCGAAGTTTTTTAAATGCCTCTTCGAAGCGGATTTTGCTTATTAACAATAAACATAGATTTTATTATATATCTTTATCATGTAAAGCGATGGTGAAAGAACTATTCTGGTCACTACATGTGGCATTTTGGTCGCCGACATAATTGCAGCCAATCTTCCACGTATTGCAGAACCAGGCGAGCTTATATTCACTCCATTAGGCATCCAAATGACAATCGGAGGGCATTGTGCAAACGTTTCGATCAATCTTAGAAAATTAGGAATTCCAAAGGGTAAGATTTCGGCCATAGGAGCCGTAGGCATGGATCCTTTTGGGGATTTCATTGAACAAACCTTAATAAAATACGATATCAAAACACATATCTCTCGTGTGAAAATAGGAACTTCCAAAGATTTGATTCTAGTCATAAAAAATACTGATCGAAGATGTCATGTGGAAGTCGGAGCCAATTTATGTTTAAAAAAGCAAAAAATTTTGGAGATAATCCAAAAAGAGCCCCCTAATATTTTCTATTTAGGGGGAGCTGGTTTGCTAGGGAAATTAGATAGAGAAATTGCGCAAATTTGTGCTGTTGCATCCGAACTTAATGTCCTAACTTTTGTTGATATCGTCCAACCTTTCCAAAAAGATTGGGATTACCTTGAATCTGCTTTTAAGTATATCGATATCTTTCATTGTAATAAAGGCGAGTTATTAGGCTTAACGAATGCTTCATCTATAGAAAAGGGATTAAAAACTTTAATTCAGAAAGGAGTACAATTTGCACTCGTTTCGGATGGTCCTAACGGATTATATGCCTTGACAAGATCTAATCTTCAAATTAAACAACCTGCTTTTTCAGTTTCAGTTGTGGATCCCACTGGTGCGGGCGATGCACTTTGCTCTGGGATCATTTATCACCTCATAAAAAATTTTATACCCCAAAAATTAAAAGCCCCCTTCTCAATACTAAATCTATCAGCAGCAGAGTTATCTAAGATTTTAATGTTCGGGCAAGCCTGTAGTGCTGCCTGTATTATGGCTATTGGAACTACTACAGGAGTAGATTATAAAATTATTGAAGATTTAATTAAACATCAAGGAATATCTATTCTCAAGAATACCATTGTTAAAAAAGATTGAAAAAGGAATATAATTATGCAAAAAAAACCAAAAAGGATTCAGCAACCTCTCATCTTCATATCACATGCAACGGTCTATAAAGGTGGGAATACGCTAATCGATGATGTAAGTTTAATTGCATATGAGGGTGAGATTCTAGGGATTATAGGCGAATCTGGTGCTGGAAAATCAACAACTATCAAGGTTCTAACAGGACAAATTAAACCAGATAAAGGATTTGCCCGAATTGCTGGAAAAAATGTCGTCCTTGAACATGATAGCGTAATTCGGAAAATGGGCTATGTTCCTCAGATGGGCAGCTTAGATGACGTCTATCCCGAGTTTTCAGCATTAAAAAACGCCTATTACTTTGGAAAGATGTATGGAATGCCTAAATCTGAGATTGAAAAAAGAGCACGAGAAATATTAAAAATTTTAGGGTTTTCAGAAGAATTAATGACTAAACCTGTGCGACATCTATCAGGAGGCGAAAAGAAACGAGTTTCTATTTGCATTGGAATGATCCATAATCCCCAGGTTCTGATCCTAGATGAACCAACTACTGGTTTAGACGTTCATCTTCGGATTGAAGTGCTGAACTATCTTAAAATATTGAATAAAACCCTAAACACAACTATCGTTATGGTTTCTCACGATCTCGAAATAGCGCAATATGTCGATAGGCTTGCTATTTTGGAGAAAGGAAAAGTAATTGAATTCGATACACCAGAACGCTTACTACACCTCTTTTTTCCTAGTAAGGGACGAGCCATCCTCATGACCTTTAAGGTGGTTACTAAAAAATTACTGCAGAAATTAAAAGAAATCGAGATGATCCAATATGTCTTGCAAGTCGGTAGAAATTCAGTGAAAATCTTCAGTACTGGCATTCCTGAAAAAATTGATTCATTAATTCAAGCTGTTTATGCCAAAGGTCTAGAATTTCAAGGATTTTCCATTGATCAAGCGAAATTTTTGGATTATTTTCGAATTCGAATGACAAATGCGGCAGTAGCTCCTTAAAGTAGCTCCTTGATAATAAATGGCTGAAAGGCAAGATTTTTATTCTTCTAAGACATTCTTTTCCATATGAACTTAGATTCCCTTCTCAACCAAATCGAAAATGATGAAATTACATTCCACGATAAACTTACCCTTGCTTTCCTCGTAATGGGCGCAATTTTTTTAGGGATTATCTTGGTCTCCGTTGCATTAAATATATTACACTTCCAACAAATAGAATTTGAATCGCCCTTCCTGTAAAAAGTCTTTTTTATAATTAATTTAATTCAAATTCTTTAAACAGATTGCGTAATTAACTCATCTTCATCTACAATGACCTGAATTTTGTAATTATCTTTGAGAAATGGAATCTGGATTTTTTCAATAACTTCAAATGGAGTTAAAACCATTAATGATATTCCACCATGATGTCGAGTATTAATCTCCACCCGGATTAGATCTCCTACTACTCGACATGAATGACTTTTAATCTCCCATCCACTATTTCTAAATAACCCCGAAACTTTTATTTCTAAATTATCTGTTCGTTTCCAATGGGTTTTATTAACTATTTCAACTTTCACATCAAGTGGTCTTGCTTTTTTCTGCATTAATGACTTCACTTTCCGATTAAATTTCATCTATAAATGATACGTAGAATGAATATCAATAAAATTATATATAAAAATGTGCCATCTCCTCGCATGAGTTTTTTTGAGGTATTGGTTTATTTATTCGTTGTTTTCTGTCTCATTGTTTTCATTTTCTTGCTACTCAATACTTCTGAAACGTATGTCACATTGGCATCTAATTGGGCGGTGATTTTAGGGCTCACCTTAATCTTAAAGATTCCGGTCCGCTTTTTTCGTAGAATTTCGCCCCCTTACTACCGTTTTTTATGGAATATTGAGCGGAATCCTCCAGATTGGCTTCCTGAAGAAGTTCTCCATGCTAAAAACCGAATCACTTGGGAAGATCGAGCGCGTTTTTGGTATCTTATTTTGAGTTATGGGACAAAATCAGCCCATAACATTGCAGGACCAAAATTTCTCCCTCATTTACTTGTACAAGCAGTTCGAATCTTTTTTCGGAGAATAATCGAAATTTTAAAAAAATTTGAACGTTCTATAATCCTCCTTACTCGAAATCCAATTTTATCCTACTTACATTTTGCAGGTAGTCTTTCTGCAGGGGCTTTAAATTGGATTTTTGAATCAGTCTATCGTGAGAAATTCATTGAAGCCACGCGAGACGCAGCCAAAAAGTTTGGGCGGCATGAGGCACTCCGATTAAAACAAACAGGAATGTTTCCAGGGAACGATGTTCGGACGTTGATGGCAATGATAATGTATATTTATGTCGTCTATGGTCTCACAAGTTGGATGCGATATTGTTATCCTAATGTTGAACCATATGTCGAAGCAACCCATAATCATTCGATTGTTCGTTTTTGTCAAGGTCCCTATGAATGCCCTCATCGCGGCTTGAAATATCCCGCTTTCTGTGATGCATTTGTTTCTTGGGAGGCTGCACTGGCTGAAACTATTAATCCAGAATTAACTGCAATTGCTTCAAAAAAAGCTGCCGCAGGCGATGAAGGCTGTGAAGTGAAAGTAATTTTTAAAAAGAACTTAAAAAAGTAATTATGCTTTTGGGGGTTGTGGTTTTTCGACCTTCTGATCTTCATGTAATGTTAATTCCATCACGCGATATTTCTCTTTGAAGCCAATTTTTTCGTATAATTTTATGGCTCCAACTGCTTCTTTTCTTACATTGATCCGAACTTTATTTGCGCCTCGGCGTCCTAAATACATAATAGCTTTTTGGATAAGAAGTTCTCCTATCCCTTGTCCCCGGTAATCTTCATCGACAATAACGCTACTAATGTATCCATAAGGTTGTGCTTCACGCCCTCTAATTTCTGCAAAACTCATTCCCACAACTTTATCTCCCTCAATTGCAATGAACATCCCTTCTTGCTGGCTCTTTCTTGCTAAAAGCGAAGTTTTCCACCGAAATTCATCGAATTTTTCCCCCATTAACTCTGTTAATTTCCGCATCAGATTTGTGGCGGCATTATAATCTTTATCTGTATATTCCCGAATTGAAATCACTTTATCTACACCTAATGACTGACTATTTAATTCACAAAGTTTCAGATTATTTAAGTTTTATTAAATATACTTTTTAAAACTTAAAAATATAGTAATATATGATATTTCTTCTAGGGTGATCAACATGAGTAATTTCTTAAGCCGCTTTGATATAGAAATGGAAAAAAAGATATTCGGGTTTCTAGTGGTTTTCTTTCTCGTTTTTCTTGGAATCGACATGGTTTCAATATTTATGGTCTTAATTCCAGCTCCCATATTCTGGATTCTCTATTGGTACCTCATTCCATTGATCATTACACTGCTATTTGCAGGTGTTATCATTGACAAAATGGTATCATCGTCTCGCAAACGCGCTGGTTTCCTCCTCTTATTAATCCCAGAAGGGTTTTTAACGCTTGTTTTAGGATTCAACATTGGGAATGCAACTACATTGGCAATTCTATGGGTTTTTATCGGTGTATTCTCAGGTTTTACAATCGTAAGCATCCTAGCGTTCCTTATAGATACAACTGCGATGGAACAACGAGGACGCGTTGCAGGTCTCGTGACTGGAATTGCTTGGATGGTTTCTGCAATCTTACTTTCTTGGATTAGTTCTCTAATTTTTGCCCCTGATATCGTAATGTTCGTCTTTGCAGCTGTAAAATTAGCAGGGGGATGTGTTGCTGTTTATCTACTTTTCAGAACTACAGAAGAAGCGGGTGAATCAATAGTTAAATTCCAATCGACAAGTCAAGGATTCGGAGGTCTTCTAAAAGAATCCTATCGATTTATTTGGTCCGATAAGAAATTTCTGCTCTATGTCATTGCATTTTTCTTAATATGGCTGGCTCAAGGGATTTTTCTCCCAATTGGCGGGCGAGGACAGGCTCCTTACCAAAGTTATCAACAAATGGCAAGTATTGGATTTGCAGCGGGTGCTTTATTCCTTCTAGTGAGTGGCTTAATATTAGATAAACAAGGTAGAAAACAAATTCTTGTATATGGCGCTCTGCTTGCATCAGTTTCTTTCCTATCCTATTACTTCCCTATCGGATCCGTATTTCTCTCTGGATTTTCTATCTTACTGACTACTATCATTGTCGTTTTGGGTGATATCGCGCCTAGTGATGCAAAAGGTCGGTACTATTCCATCTTTTTAATGTTCAATTTCATTGCATTTTTTATAGGATTTCTCATTGGTCTCGCACTTGGTAATGGGTACCAAATTGGCGGAACTCCCTTCGTTGCTGCCGCTTGCGTTATAATTACAGCCATCTCCTTAGTTCTTGTCTATCTTAAAGGTGCTGAACCTGAAACATCTAGTGATTTCTCTACTGAAATCCCTACTGGCATTCCCACAGAAGCTTCTCCTAGCGAAACTAATTAATCCTTCTTTTTTTCTGGATTTATTCCTCGGTTTTTTAATTTTAAAATAATTTTCAACAAAAAATCTTAAATTTTTCAATCTCGAAATATTTGGATAAAGATATCTTTCAACCAATTAGGAGAAAATAAATATGCCTGACATGAAAGTGATTAATTTCAAAGATATTTCACCGATCAAAATGCTTCCTGGCATCTATCGGCATACCCTTGTCCATAATGACGATATAATGTTGGTCTATTTCGATTTAAAAAAAGGTGCTGACCTTCCTATGCATTCACACCCCCATACCCAAATGGGATTTATCATAAAAGGACAACTTGATTTTTACATTTATGGAAAAGTTTATCGCCTCAAAGAGGGCGATAGCTATCACGCACCCTCTAACGTTGAACATGGGGCGAAAGTTATTGAAGATTGCATTGTTCTCGATGTGTTTAATCCCTCCCGCGATGATTATAAATAATATCAAAAATCAGTCTGACTTGTGAGATCATGAATCAACAATCATATGAACTTTTCTCTCCAAGGTTTCATTTCTATACTGCTAAAGAATATCACCCGAATTGGGAAGAATTATTCCATGAAGCATATAAGTTAGCGTTAAAAATCAGTAAAAATATTGCTTTCGATAAAAATCCTCTTTCTCGCACCATTTTACAGAAACGAAAACTAATTGCCCTATATAAAACGCTGAAAGCCCTCTTCATCAACATGAGACGCATGGCTAAAGGAAATCATAACTTCATTCCATTGTTTTACATTTGGACGATGACCAATGCCTGTAATTTTCGATGTTCATATTGTTCTGATCATCGACATCACAAGTATCCTGACTTGTATAAACAAGGTCACAATAAAGATTTAACTACGGCGCAAGGTAAAAAATTGATTAAAATCATGAAGGATTCTACTGCCATTTATTTTTGTGGTGGTGAGCCGACTCTTAGAAAAGATCTCCCCGAGTTACTTGATTATTCTACAAAATTAAATATGTTTAATATGATAAATACAAATGGCTCATTAATCGGTGATTTACTACTTAAACCAACATATAAAAAATTTCTTTCTCAGATGGACGTCATCATCATTTCTTTGGATTCCCTCAACATTTCTCAGCTTTCTGATATATATGAAACAAAAGAAAGTATTGCGCGGAAAGTCCTCCGAAATATATTGACTTTAAGAATTCTCCAGAACTATGTTCCTTTTAAATTAGTCGCAAACACGGTAATTACTAAAGAGACCATCGAAGAAAGCTTCGATATTTTAGATTGGTGCAATGATCTAGGCATTTGTTTTTCTCCTGTATCTGCTAACATTGGGCATGAACCTGATTATGACCTCCTCAATCATCCCCGATACAAAATCTTAACGAAAAAAATAATTGAACGTACAAATCAAGGATATCCAATGATAGCGAGCGCACGGATGCTCGAAAAATTACTGCGCGCCAGCGACATCCACTGTTATCCTACCGTTTTCGACCATATCGATCACACAGGCGAGCTTTTCTGGCCGTGTAAAACATATCCTCAGGCGGTCAAAATCACTTACAATTCTGCCCTTTCTTAACGGTCTATTACCGCTCTGGATGATCCTTTTCTGGGGGCAAGTCTTCCTTACATTTCGAAAAATTTTCAACATAAAATGGTTTAAAGGTGAAAAATTTCAAAAAAATGGATTTCTTTTTAAAGGCTGGGTCGATTACCGTTTGATTGCAGATATAATTGTGTTAATTTGTTTGAGAATCGTTATTTATAATACCTATATGGATTTATGGCTACCAATAATCATTTATGCATGTATAATAGGGTTAAGGCTCGCAGTTTTTCATCCAAGAAAGAATGAATTACTTATTATTGCCATTCTCCCCTACGCATGGCTTTTCGAGGGGCTCATGGTGAGTTTCGGGCTCTATCTCTATATTAATCCCATCTTTTTGGGATTGCCCGGCTGGCTCTATTTATGGTGGATTTTTCTCGTTCCATTCCTATTAAAAGAAGTTTTTGATCGCTTTGAATATCTTTTAGATTTCCACCTTTAATTATCGACGATCAACATTTATTAATCAATGGTGCCAATATGTTAGAATATGAAATATGTTTAGGAGGTAACTTATGAATGGGAATTGAACGAATCGCAGCGACCTATTCGATCATTGGTGGGATTGCAATTATAATTTTCTGGTTAATGTTATACCGGAAAAAAGAACTTCCTGAAATTACTATGGAACCGATAAAAGCGATGGTTCACATAGGAGCTGATATTGCCACCGCTATACTCCTTATCATTGGTGGTATTGGAATCCTAGCATATATGTCTTGGGGATATCCGATTTACTATGTATCAATGGGACTATTAATCTATTCCATAACGAACTTTATGGGATATTATGGACAGGAAAAAAATTGGATTGCGTTTGGATTTTATATTCTCTTGGCTATCGTAGCCATTTTCTTCACTACTGCAATGCTCTTAGGTTTATAAGGATAATTGAAAAAAATTTTCACGTTTTTTCTTTTCCACAAACTCCCAAAATTCATCTACTAATTTATTTTCAGTGCCATTTTTCAATTTTCTTCGGATTAAATATAAGTTCCGCTTTGAAGAAATATTATCTGGTAATTTTAAACATTTGATTAACCTAGTTTTCTCTAATTTAGCGGCTGCAATGGCAGAAATCAAACTTATGCCAAGTCCATCTGCAATGGCTGTAAGAATTGATTCTGTGGTATTTAATTCTCCAACAATTTGGAGATCACTAAGAAAAATTCCTGCTTCTTTCAGGATTCGTTCGCTTTCCCTTCGCGTTCCTGAAGTTTTCTCTCTAATGATATAGGGATAATTTAAAATTTCATTAAGATTATTCAATTCCTTTCGGGCAAGCTCATGATTACTAGGAACTGCTAATACTAGTTCTTCCTCCGCAATCACGATACTTTCAAACTCGTTTCCCCCTTTAAAGCTGCCAACTGCTGCTAAATCTACAGCACCATCTACCAGTTTCGCAAGACTAATGTCCGAATCATTGACTTCGATATGGAAATTTACATTCGGATGCGATTTCTTGAACATTATTGTATATTTTGGGAGTATATGTTCCCCTGGAATCGTTGAACTACTTATCCGAATTGTACCTTTAAGTTCCCCCAGTGACTTATTTATTTCTATCTTGGCTATTTTTATATTTCCTAAAATATTTTTAGCATGTCTCAATAATATTTTACCCTCTTCAGTTATTCTAACTCCTTTTATACTTCTCTCAAACAATTTTGTACCAAAAAATTTTTCTAATACATCAATTTGTTGGCTTATTGCACTCTGACTAATATTTAATTTCTGTGCCGTTTTTGAGAAACTTCCGCATTCTACAATCTTAATGAAGGTTTTTAAAAACCCCAAATTCAAAGACATTTTAAGATCTCCATCATTTTGAAATAAATTAATTCTATAAGTTTTTTTAATCATTATTATTAATTTTTCTGATATTTTTAAATATTAATTTATCTACTTTTCATTAAGCCTTTCAAAAAAATTACGAAGGAGATTGAGAATTATGACTGAATCTGAAGATTATCATCCTATGTGGGACAAAATTGGAATTGATTTGGAAAAACATGATCAGTTACTTGCAGTACTTCCGGAAATTTATAAAGAAATCTATATTGATTCCCAGAAAAACCGACCAGATATGAGCTTTTTCGATTTCGTGATTGGTGACATTCATGGTATCTGGGTAAAGGAACTAATTGATGCAAAAAATAAAGGTAGAAAAATTATTGGCACATTTTGTGTTTATGTTCCTGATGAACTTATTTATGCACTAGATGGAATCAGTGTTGGTCTTTGTGGTGGTACCAATTTTTCAAATTATGCAATCGAAGGGATACTTCCCTCAAATCTCTGCCCTCTTATCAAATCTGCTGTTGGATTCAAACTTGGTCGGATATGTCCTTATTTTCAGAGTTTAGATTTGTTAATTGGTGAAACGACATGTGATGGAACATTCCTGTTATCTCTTTTACAACCGATTATTCATCTGAAGACGTCGGACAACTGAAAACACGCATTGAAGCATTCATAGAAATGATTAAGAAATAATTTACTAAAATTATATATCGAACATCTTAGCGTGAGATCTTAAGATGCCTATAGTCTACAAGTCCAAAAATAATAATATCGATTACGTTGCTATCCAGATAAAGGGAAAAGATTATCTTTTTCGTTTTAATTCACAAACAAATTCTATTTCACTTTTTTCAGGACATGATCTAATTAAGAAATTTCTGGGATTAATTAAAAGAAATTTTGATGGTTGTATTGAATGTTCGTTGACACTATCAATTTCTAAAGGTATCTCAAAAGAATCAGGTATTATTACCAAGGTTGATATGGAAAAAAACGAAGCGAACCAGGTTATTAATGAAATTAACGAGAAATTAGGTCTAAATTATCCTTTTTTTTAATTTCTTTTGTTAAAATCTAATTTCATTCTCCATAAGATAATCTTATACTTATTATAAATTATTTCTATTATATTTAAATATAGATTCGCAAAACACAATTTAGACCTATTAAATGAAGAAAGCGAGGCTAATGATATGGCAAAATTTTCCATAATGATTTTTGAAGGTCCTTATGGTCGTGAGAAAACATATACCGCACTAAGATTTGCCTTAACGGCATTAATAGATGGGCATGATGTAACTGTTATTCTAATCCAAGATGGAATTTTCACTGCCTTAAAAAATCAAAATCCGAGCGAATATCCAAATCATCTTGAATATTTAGAAAATGCAATTGGAGAAGGACTTAAGGTAATTGCCTGTGGGGTATGTTGTCAAGCAAGAGGCATTAAACAAGAAGATTTGACGAAAGGTGTCACAATTATTGGCATGCATGAAATCGTTGAAGCATGCACTGATAGCACCACATTAACTTTCTAGAGGGATGCAATGAAGGCTGATGACCTATTAGATGTAAAAGGAAAAACATGTCCTATGCCCGTACTTCTCACTCGCAAAAAAATTCGGACGATGGAGCCTGGAACTGTTCTCGAAATCATTGGGGATTTCCCTCCAGCTAAAACTAACATTCAAAATTTTCTCATTTCCAATGGGCACGAAATTCTTGAAGTGCATGAAGAACAAGGAATCTATCACATTTTCACGAAAATACAAGGTAAGTAAATATGAAGATAAATGATTCTTTTTTTCTTATAATAATATAAAAGTAAAAGCGCTTTCTAAAAAAGAAAAGAGGAATTAAAGCATTTTGAATATTTTACTAAGTCCTCGCGAGATTATATATTCTTGAATTTGGCGTGTGCCTCCTACAATCTCTTGAATACGAGAGACTCCAAGCAGATCTCGCATCAATGTATTATCGTTTACACCAGCTCCGCCCATGAGGTTCGCACATTCATAGCATGCGCGCTCAGATAGTTTGGCTGCTGAATATTTTAATTGTGATGCATTTATTTGAAATGCACTATCTAAGGCTTTTGGAATCTTTCCTTGATATTTTTCATACTTTTCGTCATAGCTTTCGGAGAATTTCTGTAATGCTTGGGTATGTATTATAACTTGTGTATAAAGATTTGCTAAGGTAAATCCTACTCCTTGGAATTTGATAATTGGCTGATTAAATTGTTTGCGCAAATTTGCATAAAGAAAGGCATAGCTAAGTGCGCCCCACGCTTGTGCAAGGTCTTCAAATGCAATGCCTACTCGTTCCGTCGTCAGTCCTTCAAACATATGAGGGAGACCCTTTCCAGGGGACCCTAAAACATATTCTTTAGGTATTTTTAGATCTTTCAATTCCTCTCTTCCCAACCACAGTCGTGGAACCCATGGAATCATGACGCGTTTGCAGTTCCAACCATCCCATTTCGTGTTGATTAGAAATTGTCCCATGGTATCTCCTTTGTTAGCTTCTTGTGAGGCGTAGGCGACCGCCCAATCAGCTTTTGGTGCATTTGTATTATAGATCTTTACACCGTTTAGAAGATAGCTTCCATCTCCCTGTGGAGTGCATGTGGAAAGCTGGTGAACCGCATCGGAACCTCGATCAGGTTCAGTGATGAGAATACATCCAATTGCTTTACCCGTTACTAATCCTTTCAGCGCTTCTAATACCTCTGGTCTTCCTTCATGATGGGCTTCGCAAGGGTTGATTGCGAGGGTTGTAGCTCCTATACTCATACTAAATGAAGGATCGAACATATCGACTGCAAGATAACGCATCATTTCAATTTGTAGGCCCCATTCTTCATAGCCTATATCACATTCGGCGAAATCATGGAACCTTGATATATAGCCTTTGGCACCAAAGTCGGGAAAATATGAATATACATCTTCTGTGTGATCGATGTTGTTTTTCTTTTCATAATTGACACAAAACTCTTGTGCTTCTTTCAAAAAAGCCATTTGTTTCTCATTTACAATGGTGGGAATGCTCATATTGAGAAATTTGTAGCGATTTTCTAAACTTAATTTTTCAAGGATCTCATCTGCTATTCCTTGTGTTTCAAATCCTATCGGCATAGCTTTTCACTCTCATTTCTTTTCATTTTGATTTTCTTTTTTTAAATCTCAATTACATTTTATCCTCAATGATCACGCATGATCTTTGAATGACAATTTTCGTTGAAATTAAAATGAATTTTCTTTGAAGTGCGAAATAATTTTAGAAATTCATTTTGTTGAACGATAATATGAAATTAGTAAAAAAAAGGACAAATTGAATATTTTTTAATAAAAAAACCATAGGTTCCTAAATTTCTTTTCGACAACGTGGACATTTTGAAGTTGCATAACTTAAAATCCAACCACAATGAGGACAACGTGCAATAGATGTATCTGCAGCGGCAGCAGCAAATTCTTCATCTGAGACTGGGACTAACGTATCGAGGAGTTTCGTGAATTCAGGTTCAATTTCTTCTTCCTCCTCCACTGGTTTAATAGGTTTCGTTAATGCCGTAAATTTAGGCTTTTCGCGTTCTTCTAGAGGTTTTACAACTACTTTTCCATATTTTTTTCCTTCAACAGAGGCTAAAGCTTCTTTTAAAAGCCCATCTGTCCCAACTCCAGCTGCTTTAGGAACCGAAGATGTTGTCGCTGCGATAGGGGCGCCTGCTTTGGCTGTAGGTGCCGCAGGAGCTGTAGGCACTTCAGGTGCTGGCTTTATACCAACTAACTTATTTTTTAATTCTCTAATTTTATTCGTCCATTCTTCACATCGCTTATTGATATACAATTCATCATCAATTAGATTTTCCCTGGTTAAATAAAAGTACAAGGTTTGAGTGCCATTGCCCCCCCTAATTTGGAGACGTAATTTAGGATACCGTTGAAATCGCTTTTGAAAGGTGGAATCATGTCCGCTAAAAATTTCCGCAATATCTTCTAATGAAATTATGAGTGTATATGGCTTGGCTGTATCCATTTCACAAAATGGTTTCATAAGCTTTTCAGAAACTCGAACTGCCCCCATCTTTAGAACGGGGAATCCTTTATAGATGAGGCGATGGTCTGTTAACCATAAGATGCCTCGATATTTAAAGTTTTGAGCAGGATTCCGTAATACAGAGAAGTTATAGTCGGAGGGTGTAAGCATTGAATGGTGTTCTAAGACAATTTGTTCTCCCTTCAGCTCTGAATCACTTAATGCGGGCTTCTCAGGGAGAGGATCTGCTGGTTCCATACTTTTTTACTCCCTTCTGAATTACGATTTGGATGTAATAAATTGCTACTAATAACTTTTCTTTTAATATCTTCGTTAATCCCTTTATAATTTTTCTTTTAAAAAAATTAATAGTTAGTAATAAGGCGCTCGGCAGCTCGCTTTGTTTCATCAAGAGTGGGGACAAGTGCAAATCGAACATATCCTTCTCCCGGATTAACACCATCTACTTCTTCACTAATCCAAGCGCCTGGGGTGCAAACTATGGCGATATTTTTACTTAATAGCTTTTTGACAAAATCCAATGAGGACAATCCCGCGGGGCATTTCTGCCAGATATAGATTGTCGCTGCTGGTTCCCGAATTTCTAATCCGATCTTTTTAAATGCATTTATCATGATATCTTTTTTCTGTCTGTATTCTTCACGCGCTTTTATTACATGTTGTTCATCGCTTAATGCCGCAATGGCGGCGTCTTGAATGAAAGTTGCAGTGCCAGAATCAATATTTGTTTTTACCTTCCGAAATATTGCTATTAATCGTTCATCTCCTGCAACCCAACCAATCCGATAACATGTCATTTTACTCCGTTTTGAAAAGGAGTTAAAAACAATAATTCCCTCTCGTTCTAATTCTAGAATACTCATTGGCTTTTTATCATAATAGAGTTCGGAATATGCCTCATCTGAGGCTATTATTATATTGTTATCTTGTCCAAAATCAATAACTTCCTTAAGAAAGGCTTTGGTCGCAATACTTGCTGTAGGATTATTTGGATAATTAATCCAGAGTAATTTAGTCTTTTTTATGATTTCTGAAGGAATTTCTTGAAGGTTTGGTAGAAAATCGTTTTCCTCTAATAAATTCAGATAGAAAGGGCGACCTTCAGCGAATAAAGTACCTCTAGTCATAGGTGGATAACCTGGGTTAGGGATTAAGACAATATCCCCCGGATTTATAATTCCTTCATGAAAGTTAAAGATAGCTTCCTTTGATCCGATCGTTGAGGATATTTCTATCTCAGGATCTAAATCTATATGAAACCGATTTTTGACCCACTTTGCAATAGCATTTCTAAATTCAAATGTTCCAATATAACTGGGGTATCCTGAACTGGCACGCGTATCGATCGCGTTTTTACAAGCTTCTCTTATAAGTTCAGGAGTGGGTTCTTTTGGATCTCCAACTCCAAAATCAGTCGGAATAATACCCTCTTTCCTTAGATTTTCGACCATTTTATCGACATCAGCAAATGCATAACTGCCGATGGATTGAACTCTTTTACTTGCAATAATTTTCATATTATTTTCATCTCTTCACTATTTTACTGATATCAATTTCACCATCATAAACATGATGGGCGTTTCCTGTCATGAAAATGTGGTGATTCTTTTGATCCCAATTGATCTCAAGATCTCCTCCTAAAAGATGTACTATAATTTTTCTCTCAGTTTTATTATTTAAAATAGATGCCACTGTTGCTGCACAAGCCCCCGTACCGCATGCTAGTGTTTCTCCAACACCTCGTTCCCAAACACGCATCTTTATTTCACGTCTATTTAAAATTTGGACGTACTCAACATTGATTCTTTGAGGAAATAATTCATGATTTTCAATGATTTTACCTTGGGTTATATCAACTCTCTCAATGTCATCAACAAAAATAACACAATGTGGATTGCCAACTGATAAACATGTTATTTTAAGATTTTTATCCCCTATCTTAAGATCTTCATTAATTACGCGTGTATTTGGCCCTTTCATTGGAATTTCTTTCCGAAGAAATTGTGGTTCACCCATATCTACTTTTATTGAATTTACAGCCCCATCGACTATTGTTAGGGAAGGAATTATAATACCTGCACGTGTTTCAACCTGTATCTCCGTTTTTTGAATAAGACCTCTTTCAAATACATATCTTGCAAAACATCGAATACCATTTCCACACATTTCCGCTTCAGATCCATCCACATTAAAGATACGCATTCGAATTTCGGCATCATTACGTGTAGGGGGACAAACAAATAAGATGCCATCTGCGCCTATTGAGAATTTCCTTTGACACAAAACTCTTGCCAAAATTGCTTTATCAGGGTCGGGAATTTGGGGTTCTTGATATTCATCAATTATGATATAATCATTTCCCAACCCATGATATTTACTAAATTTCATCTCAGTTCCTCAAATAAATAAAAGACAAAAAAAGCGTAAAAAAATGGAATTTAATCCTTAGTCCATATATTCATGTTGGTCTCGAAGCAATCGTTCTGGTATAGTCTTTTCGCCTTGCAATTCAAGCTCAAATCCCATCCCAATTCTGCCGCCACCTGGCAAAGCCCAACCTGCTTTAGCAATAGATCTGGCAATTCTTTCGGCAGTCCGTCTTTCGATAAAACTCACATTTTTATCCCAAATAAGTAACCACTTACTTTCTTGTCTATCCAGAATCATGTAAATTCCTTCATCGGGTTGTTTCTTGACAAATCGAAAACCATCCCCTACAAAGCGAAGAAATACTACCTGTTGATCCTCAGATATTTCTACTTCTTCGGGGGCTAATCCATACTGATCTTTTAAATCTTGAATCATCTGTTCATATTCTTTCTGTTGGTTTTCTATCTCTTGTTTCAAGGCTTCAATTTCAGCATTTTTCTGTTTTTCTAATTCTTGTAATTTTTCATTTAATTGATTAATTTCAGAAACTTTCTCTTCAATTTCTTTCTGTGCATCCTCTAATTTCGCTTTCATTTCACTAGCAGCTTGAACGCTTGCTTCTAATTCTGTAATGCGATCTAAAAGTTCTTCATTTTTAGCATTTAATTCTTCATTTTTAGCATTTAATTCTTCATTTTTTGTAGTTAATTCATTTATCTGTGTTGTTTTATCATTTAGTTGTTTTTC
>SUPS01000207.1 GCA_005191415.1 Candidatus Helarchaeota ASGARD archaeon Hel_GB_A | reverse complement strand
AAATTCATTTAAATAGGTAGATATATTTGTAGAACTAGTATTTACTTTCCTTGCAATTTCATTAACATGCGAAATTCCCTCTTTTCCAAGAAATATTATTATGTCGCATCTAATTTTTGAGTTTGCAATTTTTCGTTTTATTTGAGATTCCTTAAGCAAAATATGAGTTTTATTTTTATAACAATGCTGTGATTTGAAAAATGAAATTATCAATTTGGGAATTAATTTGAGCAGCCTGCTCTTCCGTTAAGTACCCGCAATTTTTAAGATTCTCAACAATATTTTTAGTTATATCTAATTTGCATATGGCTATATTTAAATTTGCTTCCGCCCCAACAGTGCAATTCATTGAAAGTGAAATCAAAGCTAAATCTAAGAATTCCGTGGCTTTCCATAATGCTATATCAATTGATAAAGCCACATAAAGATCATAATTCTCAAATATTGAATCAGCAAATTGTTCGATTTCTGTTTCAATTTGCGCTATTTGGATAGCAGCATCAGTTCCTACCATTTGCCCCATAGTTAAGGTGATTCTATCCCTAATAGAATGGCATTGTTGCGATATATAATCCCCATCATCCTCAGAAATCGAGCTTAATTCTTCTAATATAAATGTTATTGCATCTGCTAATTTTATATTTGCTTTGGCCATATCCTCTAAAATAAGTGAAATAGTGGTATAGTCCATGGACATCGTAATTAATGTATTATCTAAATTATCAGCAGCTTCCCATAATATCATATCAATCGTTAATGCCACATAAAGATCTTGTTCCTCAAAAATCTTATCCGCTAACTGTTCAATATCAATTACAATATATGCAATATCTAATGCTATATCTGTTCCAATTATCGCCCCCATGGTTATAGTAATATGATCTCGAATTTCATGAGATTTAGTCGAAATATAATTTCCTTCATCTTCAGAAATTAACCAAAAGGCTTCTAATATGGTAGTAAGTATTTCAAGTATATCTAGGTTAGCTTTCGCTAGTTTATCTAAAATAACCGCTTGTGATTCGCTACCGCTCAAATAGGAATCCAAAGCAGCCTGCACCTTGCTCTCAGCCTTTTCGAGTTGATTGATTAAAATCCAATTAAAAAGGAAAAACACTTCTTGGGCTATATATTCTTTTAATTCATTGATCTCCCAGAGAATATAATTTAACATTTCATCGGGTGTTCTCTTAAATTCTTCATAGATTATAGTAGTCAGCGAATCTCCAACTATATCATCATCATTATCGGTAACTTCTATTCTTACCTTATGTGTTCCAAATTCCATTAGCCATCCATCATTAAAAGTAAATGAAAAGGATGTTTCTGAAGGGTCAGGTTGATACAAAACAAATAATTTGTCATCAATGAATATCTTAATGTCGGAAACTCCATAATCATCTCCTTCATTCTCATTCAAAACATCAAAACTGATTGTAATATCAAAGGGCGTATCTGTAACTTCTAAATTGGATACAATAGGGGGATGCGGATCGTCATCTATTATTTCAATAGAAGCAGATATTGAAGAAGAATTATGCTCTGAATTCGCGTAGATTGTAAATATTTGGGACCCCCAGCCTGTGGGTGTTAAAGTTAAACCGAAAGTTTCTGCTTCTCCTGGATTCAATGAAATATTATTTTTCTCTAAATCTGCTATTGCATTAGTTATATTATCGTATCTAATTTCAAATGTTTGTAAGACATTACCTAAATTGAGTAAATAAAAGCTATAAGTTCCTATTTCGCTATCTTTAATAGAGATTTCAGGATTGACACATTCAAATTCAAAATCATAGAACTCTGCCATAATAAAAGTATGGTTAAATTCATATTGAACACCTGGAATATGATTTTTAATTACTCCAGCATATGAATATTCTCCAGGAGCAACTGAATAATGCCTTGGAATTTGGAGACACAGTGCATCTATGGATTCTGTTGGCATTAATAAAATCCCATCATCACTATCTTGAATATTAAAATAAAGAATTAGGGATTCTGGTACTGCCCCTATATAGATTCTGTAACTTTCAGGAATATTTCCATAGTTTTCTAATGTGATTATAATATGATTTTCCCCTGGCTCTATAATTTCAGGAACTGCATGTTCAATAACTCTCAAATCATGACTAGGAAATATTCTAATTGCAGGATCTCCTTCAAAAATCACTTCTCCATTATAAATAATTCTGATATGAAAGTAATATAATCCAGGCAGTAAAGTAAGGTCGTTTTGAGTGATAGTTAATGGAAATCCTTGAGACAAAAAAGATTCTATCTGATTAATTGTTATAGTGAATCCTTCCGGTTCATCTAATTCTAAACTTACAAGCGGATCGTTGGGTCCATCAAGGTTAAATAACAATTCTGTTGTCAATGAATGCGTTTCTGATTCAATACCACCAATATCAATATCCTTTAGCTCAATATTTGTCTTTAAAGGTAGGTCTTGGACAAGTTGGACAGCTTCTCTATATAAGTCGAATTTTTCATCCACTTCATTGAGCCAACTTTTTGAAACTAAAACATCACCTTCACTTTCAGTATATGCCCCTAAATGGTTTTCTTTTCCAGTTGAAGAAAGTGGGTTTTTGGCAATGATATCTGGGTAGTAAAAAAATATTAAATTATAGAATTCTATATCATAATTTCTATATGTAAAATAACCTGGGCTCCACGAATAATCTATCGAATCAAGCCAGAAAGTAGAGCCTCCGTCACTTCCCCCATGCCACGCATCTGCGCATCCAGAATCAATAGAGAAACAATTTATTGATGTAACTGGATGTGGAATCGTCCCTATATATTGAAGTTGTTTATTTATGTAAAAATAGAACTTATTTGTTTGACAATTAAAATCTATCCGTACATGATACCAGATGTTAGGTCTAAATCCAGTCCAAATAACATTATTTGGATGATCCCATTCCAAGATATAGACCAACTCATCTCCAGTTCCTGAGAACACAAATGTGATCGCGCGTGTTCCGCCAGCATCCCAATTTCCATAATTTAGACCTATATATCGCTTATCTCGATAATCTTTTTCCCCTCCATCGTGCATTATCCAGAATTCAATACTTCCGATATATTGATTAATAAAATAATCCCTTATATCGAGCCAATTATAAAAGGCGTTATCATGGAGTTCTAAGACTGTGTCATGCCCTCTTTGATTTTCTATTACTGTAATATGAGTATTCATTCCCTCCGCTATAATATTCCAGCCGGATGGATGCCCTCCTATATCTCCATCAAAAGTATAATATGCTCTGTGTGTATGTAATAAATCATATTCAGAATTGTAAGGTGTAACTCGGCTTTTAATCTCTTCGAAATATGGAAATGAAATTCGAGTATCATCTTCTGTTACTGATAGTATATGATCTTTAATATCATGTGCGTCCTTATATCTATATTCAGCAATGGCTTGCTGAATGGCATTAATATCATCACCGACAGCATCAACTGTGATGGGTGTCGTATCATCGATAAATTGGGAGAAAGATGCATCGCACACGGGCATTTTTAATGGTATTGTTTCTGTGCCTTCGCCTATTAACTGGTCTTCGGGAATAGGAATAAAAAGATAAAATTGTACTATTACCGCTCTTGCTGAATAAGAAATCTCTAAATCTTGAGATGTCGTTGGACGAGTTAATGTATCATATGCAACTAATTCCTGTTCTTCACCCTGACGGAGAAAATATCCTCCCGGGGACCCCCAAAAATCAACTCCTTCGGTTTGAACCAAAGCGCCCCAGTCATCATCTGTTTTTATTTTATAGAAAAAAGCAGCTTTCCTATTTCCTGAATTTTTAACCTTCATTTTTAATCCAATAGTATCTCCTACTGTTAATGACCCCCTTCGCATTACATCTTCTTCAGGTACAATTACCGAAATGCTGTCTTCTACAGGCTCAATATTCGGGTCATTACAAATATCTGTCAGCCAGTTTCCAAGAAACGAGAGCGCAAGCACAATGCCTGCTGCAATAATACCTACACCCGTAGAGGCCAATACTCCTGAAACCCCTAAAATAATAGGTAATGCAATAGATAGAGCGATACTAAAAGAAAGGAATATTGTAAATTCTACAATGGCACTTCCTAGTTCTGAAAGTGAGATCACTCCACTGAAATATTGGGATAAAAGAGTTCCAATTTCTAAAGCTGAAATAAGAATAGTTAATACAATGCAAATCTTCCCCAAGAAACTCATACTTTTTGTGATAGTATGTTCCAAAGTCGTACCTGCTACTTTTTCCAGTTGTAAAATCAAGGTACCCATCTTTACTACAACTATCCCAAGTGCGATGGTTGCAATAGCCTGTGTGAGTCTCAGAACAAATTCAACTGTATTGGCAGTTCCTGTGCCTTGGATTTGGTCGGCTATTTGATTAATTATATTGATAATTCCACATACGATAACTATTCCGCCTAAAGCGATAATTGCCCCTCCTATTATCTTGTAAGCGTTTTGTCTTAATACCTTTCCTATAGAAAATTTCTGTGCCATCCTTCGTTCTGGTGTAGTACAGTCGGGATCGTATTCGAACCCATTTTTATTATTTTCGAATTCCCCAGCTTTTGTTTTCAGCTTATTAAATTCTTTTTTAAGTTCCTCAATACCCTTTTTAGCATTTTTAACTTGACTTTCAATCTTGTTATAATCAAAATTCTTTTTAAAAGTCTCATCAAAATCATCTATTAATTTTTTACATTTATCAAGCCAATCTTCCATTATAAAACGTATTTCATCTGCTACATCAAGCGTGAATGAGCCTTTGTCAACCATATTTTGTATAAATTCTTTTATTCTAAGAGAATCTTCCATCAAAAAACCTATTTGGTCTGCAAAAAATTTATATGTTAGTATTGGGTCAGGACCACAATATTCAAGCATATTTGAAAGGCATATATCTAAATTATTTAAAAAATCTACGTTATTTAATAAAAATTCAAAAAATTTTACAAAGTCAGTAGGGGAATGGTGCTCAAAAATCTGACTATCAAGGTCAATTTCATTTTGTCTATTATTATAATATATCTTATTAATATCTTCTTCACCAAATTCTATTGTGGATGATAGTGAAGCATCTCTATCAATCCATAAATTATATTCAATCTTAAGATGTGGCTCCAAATCCAATTCATCAACTATAGGAATGTCTTCATCAATTGGACCGCCATAAGCTCTAGAAATTAAGATGCCCCGTGTATCAGTTGGAAAATTGATAAGCTCAAGGTCTATTACTTTACCTAATAGAATCTTTTTCACAGATTCACTATCAGGAGAATAGAAATATGTTTCTACATTTTTATAATGATTTTCGATCTCTTGTGACGCTGTGTTTGAAAAGATTGTAAATTTACTCTGATAGAACCCTTGAGTTTTTTCGATTTCATTCAATTGATTATTTAAATCTTGATTTCTTATTTCATTAAGAAGATCTAAACTTGTTGATGACCCTGTTAGATATAATACTTCGTTTTTATTATTTTGAGGAGGATCATTTTCATAATCATTAACTATATCGTTTAAAAAATTAGTATACGTCGTGCAACCCTGACTAACAATATCATCTTGGATATTAAACACTTGGAAATTATCTGATAGGATTCCAGTTTGCGATCCCAGAAAAGGATTTTCCATTATAGATTGAAAAATGATGTGCTCCACAGGATCATCAGGGGTAGCTAAAATATAATTAATATCGGAGATTTCTTGTATTTTCATTGATTGGATTGTTATAGGTTCTTCTATTGGATAAAGATGCAGAATATTGACTTCTCCAATTTCATTTTTATAAGATACGATCCAAATAAAGTCGAATCTAAAATCAATTACGTTATCTGTCTTTGCGGGATGGGTTGCCTCGTAAATTATCTCGCAATCCAGGGAATTTTTCGCTATTCCTAATGGTTTAAAGGTAAAAAGACCTGAAGAATCACTCATATCGGGAATATAATCGCCGACCCCACTGGGATCGTATAAATCTCCTAATAAGTTAAACGTGATAATAGATTCTTTTTCATAAGTACCATCTTCTAATGGATAATGATATGATTCCAACAATGATTGCTGATCTGTTGTAGGATTTCCAAAAATTCTTATTCCAGGGATTATAGTACACTCGAGCTCATTTCTCCACAACACTTTTCCTATTACATTTTGTTGAAGAGCTTGAATTTGAATACTCAGGATAGTGGTTGTATCTGATTTTGTAGGGAAGATGATTTGCCCGATTTCTTTCGAATTTAATGTCAAATGGTGAAGAGGAGATAAATCATACGCATCGGGTTGTCCATCTAGATCTGTGTCTGAATTGTATGGATCTAGGCCAGAGTTTAATTCGTCAATGTCTTTAATGGAGTCTCCATCAGAGTCTCTTAATTCAAAATAATCAATTACAGGAATAGCATTAAAATTGATCTCAAAATTTATCTCATATTCTTCTCCTGACACTGAATATACTATCTGATGAAATCCAGGCGAGATTTGAGTTAAATATTCCCTTCCAGTAAAAATTTTATCTTTAAATAATAATGAATTATCGTCAATTGAGAGCTTAGAAACTTCCCCCTCAACCACATCAATATAAAGAAATTCAGGTCCTGCCATTTCTGGAATAAAAACATTTATTAAGCATTCGATTTCTTCTGCATCAGTTCCGGACTTATATCCCGATTCATAATATCCCCATGAATTAGGAACGACGGGATCAAAGATATCTGATAGTTGGATTTCTTCCGAATTTCTAATGCCATCTTCATCATAGTCCTCTTCAGATATTAGTAGAAATTCAGCGGTTCCAGGTCCATTTAACTGTAGTAAATGAGTTCCAGGGTTCAAATCCAAAAAATACTGATAGTATTTATAATTAAGAGGATGAAAAATGATGTAATCGAAGTTAAAGGGCACAACATCTTCGCTATAGATATGTTTTAATACAATATTATCTATTTGAATAAATAAATCATTATATAAAAAATCTAAAGGTCTGATTAGAAGACAAATAAGACCACCTGCATTGAACTCATAAGTCTCACCCTCACTTATTGTAACTTCTTGTTTCTCTATTATAATTAATGGTTGAATATAAAGATGGGAAATGTAACTTGGATTACTTACCGAAATTTGATGATTCTGTGGGTCACCAAAATCCCTGAAAAAGACATTATACCCATAACTAACCTCAATTTCTTCATTGTCCAAGCTGATGTGTGTAAAATCAATATTTTTTACCTCAACGCTGATTATGGAATGCCCGGAGGCTGAAAATATGTAATTTTCCTCTAATACCTGGTCAAGTTGAAGAAATGGGTCAGCCAATTCTTCTAGGTTATTAATATGGTCTTCTTCTTTTTTTGAATTTTTAAAGATCCTATTTTGATGGAAGATATC
>SUPS01000206.1 GCA_005191415.1 Candidatus Helarchaeota ASGARD archaeon Hel_GB_A | reverse complement strand
GTTAAGAATGATTTATATCTTCCTTCCACAAACCATTGCCTTTTTAGCGATAACCTTAACTAATATCTTTTAATTCTCGAATAGATGGTATATATTATGAATTTTTTATTATTTTTTTCTGGATTTCACTAATCGATTGAAATAACTTCTAATCTTCTACGTTCAGCTTCTTTTTTAGTGGCATCAGAAATCTCTAAGGCGATAATTATGTTTTTGGAGCTCTTAACTTTCAAGAAATTTTCTGCTAATTTAATACGTTTAATAAAATCATACATATCATGTAAATCAACTTTGTATTTAATGTCTAAGAAAATATGCTGTGAATTATGAGCATACATATCAATATGCGTTTTATATCCTTTCTCAAAGTAACTACCATCATCAATTATTTCCTTATTATATTCAATTTTGGTAATATCAATTTGTCGTTCTTCTAAAGCTTTTTTGGCGAGATTCACAATAGTTTTTTCGAGCCGTACTCCTGATCGGGCTCCAAACGAAGTTAAAATCACGTGCATTTTATTAAAGCCATAATGCATTTCCTGGAATAATGCTTCGAACCGTTTGTCCATTGCTTCAAACCGTTTGTCCATTGCTTCAAACCGTTTATTTACGACTTCAAAGCGCTTATCCATTTGTTGCTGCAATGCTTCAAAGCGCCTGTCTATTGCTTCAAAGCGCCTGTCTATTGCTTCAAAGCGCTTATTAATATGTTTTAAAGCTTCTAGAAACTCTTCACGGGTTAATAGCTCTTCTTTTGAATAAATCTTGTAACGTTCCAAAATAAGAGGAAGCATTTCCTCAATTTTCTTCTCAATTTTTTTATCCAGGTCGTTATTCATTAGATGATGCTCCCAAATGCGTGACAATTAATATTCTACGTAAATATAAACTCCTACTTCTTATAAAAATTAATCAAATTTTTAAAAGAAGATTAAAGGAATTAAAGAAAAAATTAGGAATAAGTATTAATAGGATGTAAGATTCGTCTTAGCAACGGGATCGGTAAAAATTAGATTATTGACAATGATAAAATTTTATCGTTTTTGATAGCCTAAAAAGGCTTTAATTAAGACATTTGTTGAATAATTGCATGTAAATTTTTACCGAATCTTTAAAAAGTTGTATAAAAATGTCTATTTAGACTAGAATGAAGTAGAATTTAACAGGATATTTTTTTAAATGAAATTTACAGAATTTAAGCTCTCTGCCGCGACGTTAAAGGGGCTTAAGGCGCACGGATTTGAAGTAGCGACAGAGATACAGAGAAAAGTTATTCCGCCCATGTTAAAAGGGCGCGATGTTGTAGGACAAGCGAAAACGGGTTCTGGAAAAACCTTAGCGTTTGGTATTCCGATTATTGAACGGATTAATGAGCAAATCCGAAGAGTCCAGGCAGTTATTATATGTCCTACGAGAGAATTAGCAAAACAAATTTCAGAGGAACTCTCTAAAGCTGCTACTTTTACGAAAATAAAGACAGTCACAATCTATGGGGGCGTTTCATATCAGAAACAGCTAGAGAAAATACAGCATGGCGCTCAAATTATTGCGGCAACCCCTGGACGTTTATTGGATCACTTGAAACAAGGCTTGAAAGTAAGACCAAAAATTATCATTCTTGATGAAGCTGACAAAATGTTTGAAATGGGATTTTATGAGGATGTCAGCCTCATCTTAAGAAAGTTAAGAAGTAATCACCCACAACAATTTGGTTTTTTTGGTGCAACTTTACCAAATCAAACCATTTCTCTTGCAAAGCGATATATGAAGGATCCTGTGATTATTACAATTAAAAGCATGGTTGAGGAGAGCATACCTGAATCTATCGAACAATTTTACTATATTAGTGCAGATACAGGTGACAAATTTAACATTCTCATTAATCTTCTCGATGAACTTGAAAACACTCATGAAAAACAAGGAAATGGTATAAAGATCTTAATTTTTACGAAAACTAGAATTGAAACAAAACGGCTTTCGCATGAATTGAATCAAATGGGATTTAGAGCTGCTTACATTAATAGCGATATGAAACAATTTTCACGCGAAAAAACATTAGAACGATTTCAATCAGATGGAACACTTCTGGTTGCAACGGACGTAGTGGCACGAGGAATTGACATTGACAATGTCACACATGTTATTAATTACAATCTTCCACAGGACATCAAAAGTTATATACATCGAATAGGGCGAACAGGACGAATGGGAAAGAAAGGTATTGCAATTACATTCATAACACCAGAAGAGCTCGGTATTATCAATGCAATCGAGCAGAAATTTAATACAACCATAAAACGGCGATATTTTCATAAAAGACGAAGACCTAATTACTTGTAAATATTTGTTATTTGAAAGACAAATTATTTTGTTTTTCTAAATTTTTTTTCTATTAATTTTATTGCTATTTTATTTGCATAGTCAACTAATTCAGAAGAAGAATTTTTAGTTTAATTTCATTTTTAGCAAATAATTATTAGTAAAAAACTGATAAGACTATTAAAACAGAAATTAAACCATTTCATTGTGTAAAAAATGAAAAAATCTCATATTCTTCGAATAATAGTTTTATTATCGGTGATATCTTTTGTAGGTATCTATCCACTTTTACCTCTTGATAATTCTATTTCGGATGATTTATTTTTCCTTTTAAGAGGAGACAATTTAGATTTATTGGCAATTAGGACAGCTGCCTTAAATGGAAATACCACAGGTGCTAAATATTTACTATGGAAATATTTCGTGAATCGCACTCTTACGCCTTATTCAAATGTAACAAGCAGTAATTTAACGGAAGAAATGGATAGGGCTAATCTTATAATCCAACGCGTTTTTACAGTGAATAAAGAAACCTACAAGATGTATAATTGTTCCGAATCAGGGATAATTGTAGTAAATGGAAGAGAAATTTTTGATACGAATTGGCATCGGAATCCGCATCCCAAAGATGATGAATGGATATGGGTTCTTAATCGGTGGAGTTGGATAGGTGATCTGGCAAGAAGTTATCTTGGAAATATCGCAATTGGGAATATCTCAACAGCCGAATATTATGCGGCTGCGTTAGTGGATCTTGTAACCGATTTCATCAATAAAGAGCCTGTAGGATCGATGTATACATGGCGTACAATTGATTCGGCAATTCGAGTGCCTAATGCAATAAGTGCAATTGATGCCATTAAAAAAAGTAATGCTTTTACACCAGAGTTTTGTTATTTATTCTTACGATTCTTGGTGGATCATGGACGATTTCTTGAGGACTACCATAAGATTCAGTTCAATTGGGCATTTATAGAGATGGATGCTTTAATTCAACTCTGTGCTTACCTTCCTGAAATCAGCCTTTCTAATAAATGGCAGAGCATTGCTTGGGCTCAATTTGAAAAATCCATGCAGAACACTTTTTATGAGGATGGAGGAAGTCGAGAACAGGCAATTAATTATCATCGAGTTGCCATCGGACGATTAGGACGCGCTCTATTGATTGCCCAGAAATATGATCATATTACAGCTCCCCAAGACCTCGCTGATAAAATTGTAAAATCCTATGTGTATCTTCTTCACAATACCATGCCCGATTATTATTCTACCACATTTGGAGATTCACATATGAGTAATCATAAAGGCGAACTGGGAAAGGGTTCGCAATTAAGCGACAATTACGAGTTAAATTACTTTGATGCGAATGGAGATCCGGTCCCTGGTAGAACACCACCAAGATTAAATGTACGTTTTCCCGATTCAGGTCTATTTATCTCTCGCACGAGATGGAATGATTCTGATGCCTTATATTCACTTTTTGATGGCGGACCGTTCGGTGAGTTCTATCATGCTCATTATGATTTTGGATGTATCGAATTATACGCCTTTAATAGACGTTTGGTCTTAGATCCTGGACGATATACATATACTTTGGATGAGATGAGCCGATATCTCCTTTCCTCTTACAGCCATAATGTTGTCTTGATAGATAATAAGCCACAAGGGAAGATCAATCCAAGTTCAGCATCATGGGCAGCTGGTTTTCTAGGATCTTGTGCGAGAGCTGCCCATACTTACTATGGAGCTAAATTAGAACGTGAACTTCTCTTCACCAATTTCCGTAACGCAATTATTGATGATGCAAATTTGTCGCATCCATCTAATTCTAATGATACAGGACGTTACTGGATTGTTTCAGATTTTTGGGCGGGGAGTGGAACACATGATGTAATGGTCTTATGGCAAATGCCAAAATACGAACCTATCTATATAGATAATGCATCACAACCGATTAGTATGACCGAGATGGAGGAGCATATTCGGTGTGTAAAAACGAATTATAGTTCGGGAAATCTTGGAGTATATGGATTTGGACCATGGAAAGAGTTTAATAACATTACAGCAGGGGAATCTTCAGTCTGGGGGCTGCCTTATGGATGGTATAGTCCAACAATGTATGTACTTGAGGAAGGAACTACTTTAAGGTATATCGGAGAAGCGAATGGACCATCTTCTTGGTTTACAGTTCTATATCCATCGAAAAATTCACCGAATATTACAATTACTACGCCTCCTTTCAAATTAAGGGGAGCAACTTATATTAGTGGAGGGATAGGAAATGCACCCGGTAATGTAATCTATGTAGACCATGAAAATGGAGCAGAATTGCATATATCTCTGGCTGAACCAACTTCAGAGAACCAAGAAATAGAGCTCAATGTGAATGGCTATAAAATAAATTTCAAAGGACGACACATCTCTATTCATTTCAATTCGACAAACCAAATTTCTCAGATTTTCACTCAATATCTACAAGAATTATCGATTAATGATGAAGTGATGTTGAAATTTTCATCTAATATTTTAACTATCAACCAAGATAATAATTTAGCCGCTCTCACGTTCGGATTAGAACCAAGTAACGCTTTACAGACAATTTATATCGGCTCAAAAGTCGTTCCTCCCCAAAATTATGTAATTGAGAATAATGCAATCAACTTAGGTGCTCTGATACTGAGAGGTGATTTTTAATGCAAAAATCAAATAATAAATACTGGTTTCTTATCGACTGGTTTATTCATCCGAACCAATTTTTTAAAAAATTAAACGAAACGTTTATTCCACTTTCTAACAAGAAAAAAACGCTATTATTCCTGCTGAGTTATTTAATTCCTTTAATTTGTGGAATTGAGTTGTATGGTATTTGGAATAGTTTTGCGATTAGAGATATAGCAAGTAGAATTGTCCCAGATTGGATAGTTTTGATAATTTTTATTTTTCTCCCTTTCATCGTGCTTTCAATTTTTATGACCTTTCTACCTGGGCGTGGAATTAAAAAGAGAATAAATCAAGAATTACAATCACAAGCTAAAAGTGATATTGAGAAAAATATCAATGAATACGATGAAAAAAGTATAGGGCGAATTCGAATTTTTAGTAGATTATATCTATTAAGGAACAATTTTTATCTCCTTCCCGCGACCATCATATTTTTCGTGATGAACTTAACTAATATTTCTAGACCATGGAATATTTATTATTTAGGATTTTATTTAACAGTTACTACATGGATTCTTATTTTGTGGACAGGTTATTTCACACTTACTTCCTTGTACTCTGTAGGAAGCGAGTATTCGGATATTAAACTCCCAAAAATTACTAAAAAGCAACAAGCAATAAAAGTAGGGATTGGCATTGGAATATATGCCGCTTTTGTGATAGGATTGACTATACCTCTCAATTTATGGCTTGGTGCAACGCAGATGCCTTTTTGGTTTAAAATGGCAATGTTCCTTATGCATGGAAATTAAATGTATAAAAAAATTATGAAAATTGAGCGAGTTCTCCAGTTCTAGTATTATTCTATAGGCTAGATAAGATCTCAGCAATTTGGTCTTTATAGTCGACTGTAAGAAAGATATATACTTCTTTATATTGAGTGGGAATTTGTATTAATTGCTTAAGGAGTGGATCAAACACGTTCTTATTTTTTAAAAAGGCTCCCGCTACCTCTTGGGGCCATACTCCAATAATTTCGTTGAAATTTGGTTTTTCTGCATGGAAAAGTAGATTTACAAAGGTACTTTCACTTTTATCGAGGACATGTAGAATTAAACAGTTGGTACGAATTAACTTTTTACCGCTTACATTAGAAATTACCTGCTTAATCTCTGGTTTAATTTGATAATGGGAATATGTCTTGGTCATTTTGAGAATATTTGTTAAGATATCGTCTGTATAGATTTTTGAGGTCGTTTTACTCCCTGATACATCAATGAATTCATATGTCCAATCATCTTCCGTGCCTGGGAGATCGCCCTCGAAAATCGCGGTCCATAAAAATTGGTCCGGTAATTCTTCTGGCATTTTGTTTGGAGGTAATGGTAAGACCATATAAACTTGGCTGAACTTTTCAGGTGACAAAACTATGTCTTTGATATAGTTTTGAAGGACAGAGAAATTTTCTGCGATCATTTTTGCAAATTTATCAGGCCATACCGCAATAGGTAAAATATTCTTGTTGCCCAATCTTAAAAAGAGGATAGCATATTCTTTGTTGGTCTCTTTTTCTATGAATTCTAATAACATAACTCTATTTCGGTATTTTTGCTTACCATGTGCATCTGCAAAATACTTAATATTTTCAATTAACTTATAATGCGGATATGTTTTAACCCGTTTAATCAGTTCATCTACATATGCTTGGCGTAGGGCACGAGGATTCATCTTTAAAATGTCTATTAGTTGGAATCTAATATCATCACGAGATCCTAACTCCTTTCCTTCTAACATAATTCTCCAAGACATTCTAAAAACCCATTTTTAGCCTTTTAGATTGACGGATGGATTTGAGTTTATGAATAGATGTAATAATTCTATCTTAAATATTTTAAGTATTCTTAATTTTTGTTTGAGATCATAGTATCCTTTATTTTGTTTAAGGTTATAAATTGTAAAACTTTTATAGATGATCGATAGAGAAATTAGTGAAATACCTTTTGGAGCAACAGAAAATGAGTAAGAGAATAAAAATCAAAATACCAAGGGCGAATATTGAGTTAGAAGCAGAACTTTACGAAACACCAACTGGAACTGCTGTTTGGGGTGCGCTACCAATTACAAGCAACGTGAATACGTGGGGTGAAGAAATTTATTTTAGTATTCCCTTAGAATTACCTCTAGAACCAGAGGCAAGAGCAACGGTCGAAATAGGTGAAATTGGATATTGGGATGTAGGACGTAGTATGTGCATATTCTGGGGGCGTACTCCTGCCAGCAAAGATGATAAACCGGTTGCGGCAAGCCCAGTAAATATCTTCGGTAAGGTCATAACAGATGTTAAAGTACTGGATGCTGTTCAAGACGGAGATGAAATCATAGTAGAAAAATTAGAATAAAATCTATTTTTTTCAAAATTTTACGAAATTTTCGATAATCGAGTTTGGAAAAAAATTATTAAAGATTAGTTCGAAGATTTATAAC
>SUPS01000205.1:7285-7509 GCA_005191415.1 Candidatus Helarchaeota ASGARD archaeon Hel_GB_A | reverse complement strand
TAATAAAATTATTTAAAATGCTCCAACATTGCTGCAATATCGGTAATTGGTTCCTTACAAGAGTTATTGATACAAATATATGCTGTAGCTTTCTCATCTATGCTTGGCTGATTCTTTAATGAAGGTACGATGCGAAAAATTGTAGAATTGTCCTGATCTAATGGATTAAAAAGGATGACTTTATATGGTAAATAAAGTTCATTCAAAACTTGAATCATTTCTTT
>SUPS01000205.1:0-7275 GCA_005191415.1 Candidatus Helarchaeota ASGARD archaeon Hel_GB_A | reverse complement strand
ATTGTTATGTAATAGGATGGACCAACAACAAATTCCAGAGCAACCATCAATTGTGCGAAGGCAGAAGGATTTTTCTTTACTGTATCTGCAAAAATTTGAATAATTTGCATTGCTATTTCTTTAAATTTAAAATTTCCAATCATACTTTCTAAATGAAGTAAATTCATTGTGGCAATTGAATTACTAGATGGAAGTGCTCCATCCAAAATTTCCTTTTGGCGGAATAAAACCATCTCTCCATCATCTGGTGTAAAATAAAAGCCTCCATTTTCACGATCCCAAAAATATCTTATCATTTCCTCCTGCAGATTCAATGCCTTTTCTAAATAACTTACATTAAAAGTGGTTTCATATAATTCTATGAGCCCCCATATTAAAAATGCATAATCATCTGCATTGGCTAGAATCGTGGCATCTCCATCTCGGTATCTATGTAGAAGTCGCCCATCTTCTCTAATTAAGTGTTTAAAAATAAACTTAGTAGCCTGTTGTGCCGCTTCAATATATTTAGGATTTCTTAAGATACGGGCTGCCTTTGCCAAAGCCGCTATCATTAGTCCATTCCAATTCGTTAAAATTTTATCATCTTTGGCTGGATGGAATCGTTTTTCCCGGATTGTAAAGAGTTTTCGCCGAATTTTTTGAACTTGTTTTAGTAATTCATTCTCTGAGATATTCAATTCTGCTGCATGTTCTGCAAATGATTTCGTTAAATAAAGAATATTATTTCCAGTAAGAGTCTGGGTTATTTGGTCTAAATAATTCCCTCTCTTCTTTATATTGTATATTTTTTTTATTAACTCAGCTTCTTCAAGAGTGAGCGATTCTTCTAATTCACTTTCTTTCCATAGATAAAATGCGCCTTCCTCTATCCTTCCTTCCTCATTTTTACTATCTGCATCTTCTGCAGAAAAGAATCCGCCTTCTGGAGATACCATATCCCTTAAAATATAGGTTACAATTTCCTCGGCAGTTGTTTTGTAGATCTCTTTTCGCGTCGCTTGGAACGCTTCTGTATATGCCATTACCAGTAACGCCTGATCATAAAGCATCTTTTCAAAATGTGGAACTCGCCAGAAATAATCAGTCGAATAACGATGAAACCCAAAACCAATTTGATCGAAAATACCTCCCATTCTCATTGCCTGTAGCGTCTTCTCAACCATATAGAGCGCATGATCTGAGCCAGTACGCTTCCAATATCTCAATAAGAATAGTATCACATGCGGCATTGGAAATTTCGGCGCATCGCCAAATCCTCCATCTTTCTCATCGAATTGTTTCGTAAATTGAGAATACGCTTTCGCTAATACATCTTTTCCAAGAGTTTTTGTTTTCGATTTAAGTAGTTTTTGTTCAAGCGCTTGTTGAATTAAATCAGCTGATTTCAATACATCATTTCGTTTATTTTTCCAATATTCGTAAATCGCAGGTAACAGTTCAAGCAGACCTACGCTCCCAAACCTTCCCTGTTTTGGGATATATGTTGCGGCGAAGAATGGCTTTTTATCAGGTGTCATAATAATGGTAAGTGGCCAACCTCCCCTTCCTGTCATAGCTTGACATACCGCCATGTATGCTTTATCTATATCAGGTCGTTCTTCCCGATCTACTTTAATCGAGACAAAGTATCTGTTTAATAACTCCGCTACTTCGGGATCTTCAAAGGATTCCCGTTCCATAACATGACACCAATGACAAGTTGAATACCCTATGGAAAGAAAAATCGGCTTATCTTCTTTCTTTGCTCGCTCAAAAGCTTCTGTCCCCCATGGATACCATTCTACTGGATTATATGCGTGTTGTAATAGATATGGACTTTTCTCATAGATTAGTTTGTTAGGCTTATTCGAATTATGTTCTGTAATAAAAAACACGTCCTATGGATAAAACTGCCTTGCTGACTTGGATAAAATTCCTTTAGAGAAAAATTCTTTGGCAATAATTTCTCAATTGATTTTAAACAACAAAGAAAGCTCTGAGAACGATTGAAAGCACGGCTAAATTGTTTCTTTAAGAATTTTATAGATGTCATCGTAATTTTTTAAAATAATCACATTTTCCATTTGTCTGAGTCGTTCTATGTTTTCAAGATCCACCTTTCTATGTTTCAACACAAAGGTTTTACCGCTGGGAAGCACAGTAGTCGTATCTGACCGTTCCTGGTCTGTGGGAAACATATAGACTTTTTGCCCTCCTTTTAATGCTTGGGCTACGCCGTTAGAAATCAGAGAATCCGCGATACCATATGCAATTTTTGCGACCGTATTACCGCTTACAGGTGATATTACAATATAATCATAATATCCCGTCTGCATTTTCCCTGCAACAAACGGATTATTTGCTCCCTTCTCAACTTTAACATCTTTAATATTCGCTTTTAATTTCTTTAATAATTTGTAGAAGCGTAGGACCAATTCTCCATTCACCGATAAAATTACAGTAATACTTAGGTCAAAATCCTTCTGAATTTTTATGATTAAATCTACTACTTCCTTAATATAATCTCCAGACCCTGTTATGCCCCATATCAACTTCTTTGTCATACTTTCTACTCCTTTAAAATCTGTAAGGTTAAAGAAGTATTTTTGTAGCCAATTTTATTAATTTATTCACTGACCTATGGACTGTTTTAATTCCCTCTTCATCCTCTTGTGCGCCTATTGCACCTTTATCTTTTGACCAAATGGTTCCTCCAAGATTTGCTCCAAAAAAGCCACCACTGACTGGAATTATGCCATTCAAAACATAAAAATCGAGAATTGTGTGAATCGTTGATTCCTGCCCTCCGACCCTATCTCCACCAACTGCAATTGCAATCCCTAATTTATTCTTGAAAACATCTGGGTCCGCCGCTACGAGCGCCCGAGTGCGATCTATTATAACTTTTAATTGCCCTGAAATAGTGCCTTGATAGACAGGACTGCCGATAATGTATGCATTTGCTTTGATTAATTTTGGGTACAATTCATTCATATCATCTTTGTGAATGCACCCTTTTTTCTCTCGAACGCAATAATCACAATGAATGCAAAAATTCAATTTTTTCTTATGTGCTGTAAAATAATCTATTTCAATTGCTATATCCTGGAATTTAGTTTTCGCGTAATTTAACGCTTCTCTAACAATATAGTCCGTAGACCCTATTCTTGGGCTTCCTGAAATCCCTAATAAGTAAATTTTTTTCTGCTCTTCAGCCAATGTCGCCACCAATAATTTTATTGAAAATTTTTCTCGATAAATCTATTTTTTTCGAGAAATATAATTATTTATGAGTTACTATGTTAAATTCAATTTGGTATCGTCAATCTAACTCGAATTTTATCATTTTTCAAATAATTTTAGGCAAAAATCATACTTATCTTTTAGAAGAGAAATCCCAATAGTTGCATATAATTTTTTAAATTCTCGAAGAAGTCACTAGCTAGTATAATTTTCGGAAGGAATTAAATTATGGAAGGCGAAAAAATTATTACTTCTTTATTATCTGAGAAACGAATTTTCGAACCTCCTAAATCTGTCTCAGAAAGGGCATGGATCAAAAGTATGGATCAGTATAAGGAGATGTGGGAAGAGTCTATTAGAAATCCTGAGAAATTTTGGAGTAGATTTCTTGATATTCTCGAATGGTTTAAAAAACCTACTAAAATTTGGGACGATTCGAAATTTCCGCCAACGGCGCAATGGTTTGTTGATGGAAAACTGAATGCCAGCTATAATGCTCTGGATAAACATATTAACTCGGGGAAAGGTGATAAAGTCGCAATTTATTGGGAAGGTGATAATCCTACAGAGTCTCGTGCCATAACATACACCCAATTATTAGAAGAAGTCTGTAAATTTGGAAATGTGTTATTAAAATATGGATTGAAACGAGGTGATCGAGTAGCTATTTGGCTTCCGATGATCCCTGAACTCGTTATTGCAATGTTGGCTTGCGCACGATTTGGAATTGTTCACTCCGTTGTGTTTGCAGGTTTCTCAGCAGAAGCCGTTAAAGATCGAATTCTTGATTCAAGTGCCCGGATGCTAATCACGTCCGATGGGACTTTCAGAGCTGGCAAAAAAATCCCTCTTAAAGTTAAAGTGCATGACCTCTTGGAAGAAACCCCCACAATTGAACATGTAATCGTCGTTAAACGAACAGGAATTGATACTCCTATGAAAGTTGGGCGCGATACATGGTGGTATGATGAACTAAAAGATCAACCGACTGAATGCTCGTATGAAGAAATGAATGCAGAAGATCCACTTTTCATTCTTTATACGAGTGGTACTACTGGAAAACCAAAAGGAATTGTCCACACCACTGCGGGTTATCTTATGTATGCGGCACTTACGCACAAATTTGTATTTGATATTCATGATGATACCGTTTTCTTCTGCTCAGCAGATATTGGCTGGATTACAGGACACAGCTATATCGTCTATGGACCTCTTGTGAATGGCGCCACGGAAGTAATGTTTGAAGGGGTGCCAAGTTATCCTTCTTTTGAGCGATATTGGGAAATAATAGAGAAATATAAAGTGAATGTGTTTTATACAGCTCCTACCGCAATTCGATTACTTATGAAAGAGGGCGATGCCTTACCAAAAAAACATGATCTTAGCAGTCTTCGCATATTAGGTTCCGTTGGCGAGCCGATTAATCCAGAAGCCTGGATATGGTATCATAAAGTCATCGGTAATGAACGTTGCCCAATTGTAGATACTTGGTGGCAAACGGAAACAGGTGGTATTTTACTTACTCCACTCCCTGGAGCTACATCGTTAAAGCCTGGATCCGTCACCTTCCCTTTCTTCGGTGTGAAACCTGAAGTTTTAAGAGATGATGGAACACTTGCCGCGCCTAATGAGGGAGGTCATCTAGTAATCACTTCCGCATGGCCTGGTATGCTTCGAGGTGTATGGCAAAATCCTCAACGATTCCAAAAAACCTATTGGGCGAAATTTCCAGGGAAATATTATAGTGGGGATGGCGCAAAGATTGATGAGGACGGTTACATTTGGATCCTTGGACGGCTCGATGATGTAATAAAAGTTTCCGGCCACCGCATTGGGACGATGGAGGTAGAAAGTGCTTTAGTTAGTCACCCCGCTGTAGCCGAAGCCGCAGTAGTTCCTATGGCACATAAAATCAAAGGACAAGCAATCTACGCCTATGTCATCCTTAACAAAAATTTTTCCCCTTCACAAGAGCTAATAAATGAACTGAAACAGCATGTAAGAAAAGAAATTGGTCCTATTGCAACTCCCGAAGCCATTGAATTCGCCCCTGATCTCCCTAAAACCCGAAGTGGCAAGATTATGCGACGTATTTTAAAGGCAATTGTTAATGAAGTCGATGTAGGAAATATAACAACCTTGGCAAACCCTAAGGTAGTAAAAGCACTCTGGAATGCTCATAAAACAGCAAAATCTTCATCGTCTCATTAATTTTTTTTAATTAAATGCCTTTAAGTTATTACGGAACGGCTATGATAAAATTTCTATAAAAATGACTTTTGGAATGAATAATAACTTTTAAAATCTAAAATTGTTTTAAACATAAATCATTGAACCGTCTAAAAATGGGCGTGGAAAAATGAGCCAAAGATTTTCTCTACTCCCACATGAAGCTCAAGTTTTGAAAGAATTGGAAGAATTATTCGGAAAAAAGATTCCAATAATAACCGATATAGAATGTGATACGATTGGAATGGATATAGACGGCAACCAAATTGTACAACTTAGATTTATCAAATGTAAGTTATCATCCTACAATTTAGAAACATTTTTTAACCTTTTATCTCAATTAAAGTCTCTTCATACATTAAAATTACAAGATAATCACCTGAAGTACCTTCCAGAATCAATTGGACGCATTTCATCACTTCAAAACCTAGATTTAGAGACGAATCAATTAACGAGCCTTCCAGAATCCTTTGGAAACCTTCACTCACTTCAACAATTGAATTTATCTGAAAATCAATTAGCAAGCCTTCCAGAATCCTTTGGAAATCTAAAATCGCTTCAAAAATTGGATCTATCTAAGAATCGATTAGAGAATCTCCCAGATACTTTTGGAAAGCTCCAATCGCTCCAAACTCTATATTTAGAAAAGAATAACTTATCAATACTACCCGAATCTTTAGGGGATTTAAGCTCTCTTCAGATATTATATCTATATGAAAATCAGCTGAAATCTCTTCCAAAAAGTTTTGGACAGCTCCACTCCCTTCAAGAACTTAAATTACACAATAATCAGCTAAAACATCTCCCAAAATCCTTTAGCCAACTCAAATCCCTTCAAAATCTTGAATTATCCTCAAATAACTTAGTAGCTCTTCCAGATTCTTTTGGACAACTTGAATCACTTCAGTACCTTTATTTATCTGATAATTGTTTAACAGCTCTTCCGGAATCCTTTGGGCAACTTGGGTCACTCCAAATATTAGACTTGTCTAAAAATCAATTATCAATGCTACCGACTTCTTTTGGCAAGCTCCATTCCCTCCAAACTTTAAAAATTGGGCATAATCAAATAACAATCCTTCCAGACACCTTTAGCCAACTTCAATCCCTCCAGGATTTAGATTTATCCGCAAATCAATTAACAACCTTACCGAGTTCTTTTGGCAATCTTTCCTCCCTTCTCTCTTTAGAATTAGAAAATAATCAATTAACGACTCTTCCAGAATCAATTGGGCAGTTAAAATCCCTTCAAGAATTATATTTAAATAAGAATCAGCTGAAAATGCTCCCAGAATCTCTTGGACAGCTCGAATCACTCCAGGTTCTCAGAGTACGCGATAATCAGCTGATCACACTCCCCGAATCTTTAGGTAATCTTCAAAAACTCAAAGTCCTAGATTTAGAAAATAATCAATTAACAGCACTCCCGAAATCTTTCGGCGATTTAAAAGAGCTTGATGTTTTAAATTTAATGGATAATAAGTTTAAAGACCTTCCTGATAATTTCAGCGATTTGAAATCACTTCAAAGGCTTTATTTATTAAATAATCAACTATTGCATCTGCCTGTTTCTTTCGGACAACTTGAATCTCTCAAAAGTTTAGATTTAGGTAAAAATCAGCTGGCAACTCTTCCTGATTCCTTTATAGAACTAAAAGCTCTAATGAATCTGAGTTTAAAGAATAATAAATTTCAGATTCTTCCAAAATTTCTTTGGCAGCTTCCCAATTTAACAAATTTATATTTGGGCGATAATCCGTGGGACGGCGAATTGGGAAAAATAATCAAGGAAAATTTAGATGCGAAAGGAAAAATCATCGA
>SUPS01000204.1 GCA_005191415.1 Candidatus Helarchaeota ASGARD archaeon Hel_GB_A | reverse complement strand
AAAATTACATGGTTAAATTTAAAGAAAATAGCGAAATTTTTATAAAACAACCCACTCCACAACAACAAGAAAAATATTTAATTCGCGCAATGATTCAAGTTGAAACTGATTTAGAACTAGAAATTAAACGTACTATGCCCAGCTTCTATGAAATTCTATTAAAATCATAACTATTTTTCTTAAATTATAAGAAATCTATTCTCCTTAAAAAATTTTGATAAAAATTCCAAGTTATTTTTCAATTAATTTTATAAGGAACTAGTTCCTTAATCTGAACACCAACTCTATGAAGGTTTAAAAATGACGAAAGGTGGACGGCTTGCAGGAGGTATCCTAGCGATTGTTGGCGGTAGTCTGTTAATAGCTGGGGGGTTTTCTGCATTTTATCTCGTTTCACTTGGGGCAGATCTCTATAATACAACTGGCCTTGTGACTTTATTATGTGGTTTATTGGCTTTGATTGGTGGAATTTTGCTTTGTAAAGACATTAATGCAGGTGGCCCAATTGCTCTTGTTGGTTCGTTAATTGCTATAATCGGGCTATTTATTAATATCGGTCACTATGGAATTCTTCCTGTACAACTAACCATTACATTTGTCTTAGTCGATCCTTTTCTCGCTCTTGGTGGCTCTATTGCAGGAATCGCCGTAGGATCAGAACTTTAACAAATCCAAGAATAAATCTTAATATCATCTCATTTTTTTTATTTTTTAAAATAAATATTGCAAATATTTGTAATCTTAATTTAAATGGATATCATTTAATTTGCCAATATTTTAAAAATTACGATCTATTACTTCTAGTAAATAGGAGTAATAGATATGAAGAAACTGAAGGTACGATATCATCCAATTATTCCGGAGCATCGAATTAAAGCCCTTCTTGAAGAATATGACTCAGAGAAAGATGAGTGTCCGTTCTACGTGGAAGATGAGCGTCATTTTTGTCTTCTAGATTATAACTCGATCCATGTAGAGAATTGTCAGGGTCATTGTTTCCATAAAGGTTTTTGTTGTCCAATAATTAATGATTTACTATTCAAACATAAAAATTTTCACGAATTAGAATAAAAATTCTATAGTAGGAGGAAGTTTCCCAATTAATTCCCGTAATCTATTCATTAAAATCTACCCAGGGGATAAAATTATTATGTACCCGTAGGTGAGGAAATGAAGAAAAAAATGCCAGAAGATATGTTACGAAAAGAAATTCTTGCCTTTTTGAATAAAAGAAAAGAATTAGTGTTATGCACATGTAAAGATAATATTCCGCGTGCAACTCCTATGGAGTTTTACAAAGAAAAGGATAAATTTGAGATTTATGTTGGGCTTTCTCCAGGACGGAAAGTACGGAACATCGAGGAAAATCCAGTTGTTAGTATTGGGATTTACACACCAATGTCTGAAGGAAAGATACAAGGTATGCAAATAACAGCATCTGGAAGAGAGCATGTAGTTCTTTTGAGAGAGGGTGATGAAGAATTTGCACATGCTCAGAAAATTGTACATGGAAAACGCAAGTTAATTTTGAAAATTATTCCTGAAATAATTGAACTTCTAGATTATGATTTTGCTAAAGAAGGTTATGCAATTCTACAAAAATTAGAATTCTAGGTGGAGATTTTTTTGGTAAAAGTTGGATTTATTCTATTTAGCCCGGAAATTTTCCAACAATTACTGGAATTAGCTTCTGTAAATCATATCACAGAGCCTCAAATAAAACAAGCTATTCTAGATTTAACACGATTTACCAATAAGCTTTTCAATCTTCATCTTGATTCTGAAGAGTATGCAGTTCGTGCGATTAATTATAAGGAATTCGAAACTCTTTATTATAGTCTATATGAGGATTGTCCTTTAAATGAAATTCCCATTTTTCAAGTTGCAGGAACAATTAATTTAAAAGATCCTGAAGTTTCAGGCTATGTCGCTTTTACTTTACCAAAATCCTTTGTGAATACTTCTGAAAAGGGATATACTTTTACAGAATTTTTAACTATTGCCGCACATGAACGATTTGAACGATATCTTCTAAAGGAAACAATAATTGCTCAAATTTATGAAAAAGCTCGAGAAGATTACAACCAATTATATACACTAAACAAAGAGAAAAATGTGGCAGCATTTCTATTATATACACTTAATAAAGAAATCATTCCTATACAAGAAACTATTACCTATGCTGTGACCGAACTAGTTCGTAATTTCCTCCAAACCAACTATCCACGTTTAAACTCAATTCAACTTCCCCTAATTGAGGCTGTATATAATGAAGAGACTGTAAAAATAAGTCGAGACTTCTTCAATATCCAATTAAAAGGTGCTCAACTCGATCAAGCAGGTCCCAATGTCGCAATTAAGCGGCTCACTGCAGGATTATATGTCCTTCAGCTAGTAACTGAAAAGTTTCCAATTATATGTCAAGATTTCTTAGCAATATACCCCCAAATAAAATCAAAATTCGGTAATGAAACTTGCGACGTTACTTTACCTATTGGAAACACGATTCAAATTGTGCTTCAGAAGCACGGATTAGCTAATCTCACCGAGATATTTGATCGACAAATTGCTATCTCATAAAACTTTATCTACTTTAAAAAAAGGAAAAATTGGCTTGATCAATTCTACTGCTTTATTATAGACCACGCTATCTTGTATATTTTCCTCCAGCTCTAATTGGAACTCCTGCTCAAAGATTTTTGTATATCTCTTGAGAGCTCGTGTAAGGAAAAACGAAAGGTTATCTGTAATGAGCACACACACAACTTTTTCGCCCGATTCCATTAACAGATGGATATCATCGCTTGAAATTTTCCTGATAGAGGCGGTTGTCCTAAAAACCTCTTCAAATACATTATTGATTGCAGAAATTAACCCAGACAATAAATCACTTTCGTGGTCAATGTTCCTTTTGGTTTTAAATTTAACAATGTGTAATGGAATTCCCGCACGAGTAAGCACCATCAAGAGATAGACATTATGCGGTAGCCTATAGATATAATCAATATCGAATACATAAGTTATGGTAAAAATAATTAAACCAACTACGAAAAATGCGTTACCAAGAGCGACCGCATATCCAACGAAAGGAATAGAAATATCAAAAAAATCTAAACAATCTTTAACTCCAAGGAATATAAATCCTATACTAATGATCAACATGGCGATAGAAAAAATAATCGGTTTCGTTTCTCGTGTAAATAGATAGGTCTTAAAATATATTACAAACCCAAATCCAAAAAAGACTAGTAATCCTAATATCATATATGCCGTATCTGCAAAAAACCAAAATATTTGAGTAACTTCAGTCCAATCTAGAAAAATCACGGTCGCCCATAAACTAAATGTTTGGATTAATAGGATTGATACCACAAGAACATATCGTTTTGTGTTGATTTTCTCCGAAATAAGACGTTCTAAAAAGATATAGAAAAAGAAAAATTGAAATCCGTATAGATTCAATTGTAATGCTAATAAACTATAATTCATAATCACTGAAACTGATAAGAGTTCGCCGAGAATAGTCACAACTCCCGCCAGAAACCCCAAAAACAAACTCAATAAAAGCGGCGCGGAAGTTCTATGATGTCGAATAGATTGAACTACAAATAAAACTAATAAGACAATAAATAAGATCGTTATAAGCAATACCGCAATCTCAATAAATGATATCTGCATGAATCGCTTCCACTTATACTTTAATTACTTTATCTATTATAAAGAAAGGAAAGATTGGTTTTACTAAATTAATTGCTTCATAGTACGTGGCAATATCTTGGTTTTGCGCTTTTATTGATTTTGCAAACATTGTTTCGAATTCTTTCGTATATCTTTTAAGAGCTTTGCTTAGGAAGAATGAAACTTTATCTGTTATCGTAACAGTAATTATATGCTCCCCTGGTTCCATCATTAAATGAATTTCTTTACTTGAAATATTTCGTATTACCGCTTTACTTTTAAAAATTTCTTCAAAAACGTTATTGATGGCTGAAAGTAGCCCTGAAAGCAGATCCCCCTCAATTTCTACTTTCCTTCGCGTTTTTAATTTCACCGTATGGAGCGGAATTCCTGCTTTCGTAAGCACCATTAAAAGAAAGACATCGTGAGGAAGGCGGTAAAGATAATCAATGTCTGACAAGTAAATACCTGTGAAAATGAATAATCCTATTGCTTGTAAGGGTAACGTGTATGCTGCGGTCGTATCGAGCCATTCAATATTAATGGCTAGAAAGTCTAGCAAATCATTAAAGAAAGAGAAAATGAACCCTACTCCTATCAGAATTAATGCTAGCATAATAAATAATGGCTTACGTTCATGTGTATATTTATAGGTTTTAAGATAAATTGGCACGCTAAATCCAATATAAACTAACATTCCTAAGATTGTATATCCCATATCTGAAAGAAACCATAATACTGGATGAATTTCTTCAATATCAATGAAATATATCCTCATCCACAAACTAAATGTCTGTAATAACAAAAGGCTTACAACAAGGGTAAGCCGTCCAATATGGATATCCTTGGATCTCAACCTCTCGAGAAAAATAAAGAAGAAAAAGAATTGAAGCCCGAATGTATTTAGCTGAAGTGCTTGGAAAAAAGATTTTCCGAAAGTTGTTAAGGGAATTATATGCCCACTACTCAGGATTGCAAATATACAAGCCAAAAATCCAAAAAATAAGCTAATTACTAAGGCTCTTGCAGATCGATGACGTTTAATAGTCTGGAGGACAAATAATCCAAGTAAAATCCCGAAAAGTATGGTAATAATGAGGAACGCGTATTCCTGAAGTCCGAGCTGCATATAATTTATCCTTTATATGTTTATTAAAATTCCTTAAAGCCCAAATTATTGGAACTATTTTATCAAATAGTTTTTTCGAAAAGGATCGAGGACATCTATATAAATAGGTTTGGAAATTTTCCTTATTCAAATAAAATAAATTTTTCCAAAATACGAGGAGTAATCATTATAAATATGAATTTTCCACAATAGTTAAATTAAAATTGAATAAAAACGAATTTTTCTCTTATTGAAAAACCCTGAGGGTGCGGATTTATGTCCAATTTGAATGATAAACGCGAAATAATGAAGCTTCATAGTAAAATTTACATAGGCAATCTATTAATTAAAATGTATTATCCCAATGTCATTACATTCTTAATTAAAAACGTTGGACCCGATGAAGCAAAGCAACGTATTTTCAGAATTGGACAAGAAGTGGGGCGCGAAATGCTAAAAATATGGGATCCAAAGACGACTGACATCAAGAAAATGATCTTAAAATGGTATAAATTGATGTGGAATTCTACTAAATATGTGAAAGTTAAGAAAATAAAAGAGAAAGATCGTGAAATCTATCGGATTATTGATAAGAAATGTGGAGTGTGTGATCCTGAAACTACGATTGAAGGATTAGAAATGCCGTGTGTTTCGATTGATGGATATCTTGATGCCTGTCTAGAATATATTTCAGCACGTACGCCTTTATCTTCTTATAAAGTTCAAACTATAAGATCCATAGCTATGGGAGATCCTTATTGCGAACATGAGATTGAAATTAAGAGGTGATCAAATGCCCGGCGTTTATAAATTAGGTTTTTTTAGAAAACTCCTAATTGGATTGGGAAAGAGGATTTATTATAGAAAAGCTGAAAAAGTGAATGTTTTAGGGGTCAGTTTGATGATACGCGCAGTTTTACGTCAATATCAAGAAGTTTTAGGAAGTTTAGATAAAGCTATGAAAATATTTCAGAGTCAAGTGGCTATTACTGCTGATGAAGTGATCACCAATCTCATTTATGAACCGTTAATGTTAGGTGTTTCAATGAGTTTTGCCCTTTCTCGCGCTATTCAAGATGGTCCCTTTACAATCCATGCACTTATCTGGGGTATGATTGGTAAAGCCTATAATAAGACTTTCGAATATCCTCTACTCGAACTTAATGAAGATGGCACTGGAAAATTCATTATTCGGACTAAAGGTAAATCCTGTATCCTATGCAGTGGAGTCCATGATGTGACGATAGAAGATCTTGGCGACAATGATTATGGTGATATCCTTGCCACATTATTTGGCACCATTATACGAGAAGCTTGGAAGTATTTAGAATCACCTTATGAACTACTTGAATCGAAGGAGACCAAGTGCATTCTCCGTGGAGATCCTTGTTGTGAAATCACAATAAGTTTTAAATCAAAATACTAAAAAAAGGGAGAATTTTTCGTCTGCAAATAATCTCAAGAAGATCTTAAATATTTATTCACCATAATAGTACCTATTATTAAACAGGGAATACCGATTATGAGTAACCATGTATAGAAATGATTCCAGCCAAAATAATACCAGTCTTGCCACATGATGTAATAGAGAACGCCCCCTACACAGATAATTCCGGTGATAAATAACACAGACCCAATAATTTTTAGCATTAGTTCTTGATTCATTTTTTTCTCCTATTCTTTAAATATGTTTCTTTCGCAAAAAAACGTAATCTTTAAAAGATACCAATTGCGGATTTTTCATAATTCAATTCGTTCTAGCTATTGGAGGTTCCTGAACGGCAAAAGACGAGGATATCACTGGAATTAATAATACTTTGGAGGAGCTTCTCCAGAAAATTAAACTGGAAAATTTCGATGATGCATTAAACTATATTATTAGAATAATGAATATTACCGAAAAAGAAAAAGTCAAACGAGTTGAAATTCTGACTGCTCTAGAAAAAAAAATTGCTAGACGTCTTCAACAAGGGCAGATACAAGAAGCTATTGATGAATTAAAGGACATTATTGACGATTATAAACTTCTTGGTCTCGTGCATAAGGCTCAAATTCTCGAACTTACGCTAAATCAATTATTATTAGAAATTAATCAACCTGAAATGGAAATAGAAGAACCTCCCATTGTCGACTCGAAAGATCCTCAAGCCATAATTCAAATACTTGAAAATCGGTCAAAAAAAGCAATCCGACGATTCATTCAAGGAAAAATAGATGAGGCTGTTTCGGAAATGCTTGATATCATCGAAGAATTTCGGAAATTAAATCTAGAAGACCGTGCAAAAGCCCTTGAAGATTGGATGCTCCAATTTCTCGGAAAACATATCGCCTATGAAACGGAACAGAAACCTTTAGCTGAGCGACTTGAAGTAGATCCTGAATTGGAAGAACAACTCCTGAGCTACCGTACTCAGCATGTTTTAAAACGTTTTATTCAAGGACAACATCGTAGAGCCGTCGAAGAATTTACCGAAATTGTGAATGAATATAAACGTAAAGGAAAATTAGATATTGTAGAAACTCTGGAAATCTGGTTTAATTTGTTTATAACAAAAATGTATTTAGTGCCTACACAGAAAAAAACAATTAAACCTACACATCCACCACGTCCTTCAATATCTACCTCCCATACAGCAGAACCTAAACCAATTGTATCTCCACCGCCAACTCCCTCACCCCCAAGCTCTCAAATATCTGCATCTCAACCCCCTCCTATTAAACCCTCTCCCGCTCCCCC
>SUPS01000203.1 GCA_005191415.1 Candidatus Helarchaeota ASGARD archaeon Hel_GB_A | reverse complement strand
TATAAAGAATTAGGAATAAGAAAGGATTTCTGGGTTCTTATTCGAGAAAAAATCAAAATTCGGGCAAGAAAGGTTATTGAGGTACGATTGGTGGGTTACAATTTTTAGCGAATTACGGTATTACGAGGGACCCATTCGTTTAGCGAAGATTACAAACATCATTCGTTTAGCGAATTACAGTATTATAATTTACCATTTGGTATGGGGAAAGGTGACTGACTGAGAATAGTTAAGGTATGTTATGAAGCAGCTATAAGAGTTGAAGAATTTTCTACGGGAAAAGTTTCGAAAACAGCTGTAACGGAAATCCTTAATTTTTCCGATGCGGAATTTCACCAATTCGCGGACGCTGGCAAATCTGCAGCGGGTCGAAGCCACGAACCTCTTCCAAGAATCCAACCCGTTAAAACTGCACACCTTGATTCTCCATTCGAAATTGCTAAATCTCTATGCGGAAGCCCGCAGGTACCCCTATACATCGCTGAAATACCATATACTTTTGACCTGCGCCTTGTATTATAACTTCAGGTCCGGATTTGGGTTGAAAGACCTTTATCTCTGTGAGGACCACCCTAGTGAGAGCCCCTTCCAGGTCATTTACCGCGATGCAACTCGGGAATGGGCGATCCTGCCGCAATGCCCCTCGAATGGGCTCTCGAAACTCTACCCTAACTTTTACACGACATGGGAACATCGTAAATATTAAAGTATAGGAGGTGAGCACCAAACCTTTGCCGAATTGCTCTGCACCATCGGCAGCTGGACCGTTGCCCTGGCGACCCTCGAAGAGTTCGTGGCGTTCCTCCCTTAATCTCATCTAACGTTAAAGAACCAGTTAGTTTTGAAGTTCAAGGATTTCACAGAACCATTCCCTAAGGGATGGTTTCTGGTGAGAAATTCTTGGAAGTCCGAGGCGTAAAAAGAGCTTTCTCGCACCGCATAATATTGAGAATAAGCCAGTTTTACGATGTGTTTTAATATACTAATAGCGAGAAGCTATTATAGTGCCTTGGACAATATATGATATAGATAATAAAAATTACGATGTCAGAGAAGAAGAAATTGATTAAAGAAGCGATTAAACCTCGAATATTACCGGTAGAAGAGCGTATAAAGAATTTTAAAGAAGTAAATTTAGGCTATACTGAAGAGCAGATGCTAGCTGAGTGTGAAAGATGTCTGCAATGTAAGAATCCAAAATGTGTTCTTGGATGTCCTTGTCATTGTAATACGAAAGAAATAATTAGGTTAGCGTCAGAACGTAGATATGAAGAAGCATTAGAAATCATATACGATATTTATGTATTTCCCCGCTCAATTGATCGAGTTTGTCCTCATTTTTGCGAGAATGCTTGTGTTCTTGGAAAAAAAGGTGATCCAATTCAAATAATGCTTATTAAACGTTATCTGGCAGACCATTATGGATTACCCCCTTCTTTTACTGATTGCGCTCCTTCAACGGGAAAACATGTGGCGGTAATTGGCTCAGGTCCTGCAGGGCTCACAACTGCCTATTTTCTTGCAAAGCTCGGGCATGCTGTGACTGTTTTTGAAAAATTACCTGTATTAGGTGGGCTATTACGAGTCGGTATCCCAGAGTTTCGCCTACCAAAACAAATCGTGGCGACAGAGATAAAACAAATTGAGAAAATTGGAGTAAAATTCAAACCAAATACGCCCGTTGAGGAAACCTGTAACTTTAATGTATTATTTGAAGAGGGCTTCGATGCTGTTTTTATAGGAATTGGGGCACATGCACCTAAATGGATGGGAATCCCAGGCGAACATCTTGAAGGGTGTATTCACGCTTTAGATTTCCTCCGAGAATTTAATTTGAAAGGGACATTCCCAATTGGTGCTAAAACTGCGGTAATTGGTGGGGGAAACTCTGCGATTGATTCGGTTCGGGTCGCTAAACGACTAGGTTCCGATGCCTTTATTCTCTATCGGCGCCATCGCGATCAAATGCCTGCGAATCCTCCTGAAATTGTAGAAGCCGAAGAAGAAGGTATTCAAATTAATTTCTTAACTAACCCGGTAAGAATTCTTGGTAAGAATAACAAAGTCATCGGATTAGAATGCGTGCGGATGAGATTAGGTGAGCCCGATTCGAGTGGTCGCCCTCGTCCAATCCCGATCCCAGATTCAAATTTCCAAATCGAAGCGGATATGATGATTCAAGCCGTCAGCCAACAACCTGACATTCAACATTTTAAAGACCCGCGACTGAAATTCACGCGCTGGAAAACATTTGAAATTGCTGAAGAAGTCTGTGCAACGCCAATTTCGGGGGTATTTGCAGGTGGTGACTGTGTTCGAGGAACTGGAACTGTTGTTGAAGCTGTAAGAGATGCAAAAAAAGCTGTAAATGATATCCATTCCTATTTACTTAAAACCTAGAGTCCCATGATTGTCGCAAAAAATCTTCTTCCTGCTATTTTTGTTAAACGAGAAAATAAATTTCTTGGGATTGTTCAGCTGTATCTATAATTTCTTGAATAATAATTTCAATTCTCTTTCATGAGACTTCTTATGTTTTACATAAAGATACGTTCCTTCCATGTGTTATTCCAAATCCATTTCAATTCTCTTTCATGAGACTTCTTTTGTTTTACTTTCGCTGTAATGATGGGAGATTTTGTAGAAGTTGTTTCATTTCAATTCTCTTTCATGAGACTTCTTTTGTTTTACCCTTAATATGAATTATAAGATATAATAAGGTATGTTGGAATTCCTTAAAGAATTAAAAATTGCCTTATAATAGTTTTTAATAATATAATCAATTTTTTTGATGATTTTAATGCGGAAACTGACATTTGAAACAAAAATTACGCTGAATAACGGCGTGAGAATTTCGATTCTTGGACTAGGAACTTTCGAGATGGGAATTGGACGTGAAACGCAAAATGCTGTCCTTTGGGCTCTTGAAGCTGGTTATCGACTTATTGATACAGCTGCCATTTATGGGAACGAAAAGGCTGTAGGAAAAGCAATTAAATTAAGCGGTATCCCACGTGAAGAAATCTTTATAACCACAAAAGTCTGGAATTCAGACCAAGGCTATAGATCTACAATTAAGGCTTGTGAGAAGAGCCTCGAAAAACTGGACACATCTTACATTGATTTATATCTAATTCATTGGCCTGTGGAACGGCTCCGTATTGAAACATGGCGCGCATTGGAGACTTTACTAGAAGATGGGAGGTGTCGGGCTATTGGCGTTAGTAATTACATGATTTGGCATATTGAAGAACTATTAAATCATGCCTCTACAATTCCTGCGATTAACCAAGTGGAATTTAGTCCTTATCTTTATCAAAAAGCGCTTTTAGAATTTTGTCATTCTCATCGCATTCAAATCGAAGCTTATAGTCCACTTACTAAAGGGGTAATGCTCAATGACCAGAAACTCCTTTCTATTGCATCTCGATATTCAAAAACTCCCGCCCAAATTCTCATACGGTGGGCATTACAGCGAAATTTAGTTGTTATCCCTAAATCCGCGAATAAAAACAGAATTTATGAGAATTCAAAAGTTTTTGATTTTGAAATCTCCTCTGAGGATATGAAATTGCTCGATTCATTCAATGAAAATCTGCGAACAGGTTGGGATCCCTCAAATATCCCTTAAAATTTCTACTTATTTTTCAAATTTTCTTCTAAATAACGAATTTTTAAGATTAATAATAGAAAATAACTATTTTTTGTTTGTAAAATACTTCATAAAATATTAAATAACAACTTATAAGAACCAAAAAATTAACCAACTAAAGAGTAAAATATCTTTTTTTATGGCTGATGAAAAATGGCGAGTATAATAAAGAAAACAACTTCTATCTGCCCTGAATGTCATGCTTTAATTTCGGCAGATTATGTTGAAGAAGATGGACAAGTCTATATGACTAAAGAGTGCAAAGAGCATGGAAAGTTTAAAGATCTCATTTCTATTAATGCGAAACATTTTAGGTGGATTCAACAATTCACGATGGATTCTGAAGCGAAGATTAAAAACCCTCAAGTCAAAGAACCAAAGAAAGGTTGTCCCCATGACTGTGGAATTTGTAGTTTTCATAAATCTGCTCCTGCAATTGCGATTATGGATATTACCTATCGTTGTAATTTGAAGTGTCCTTTCTGCTTTGCGAATGCCCTCACAGAACGAGGGAAAAATATTGAACCATCCTTTGAAGAAATAAAACGCGTTTATACACATTTTAGGAATATTGAACCGCAACCTCCCGTGTGTGCTATGTTTAGTGGCGGTGAGCCAACTATTCGAGATGATTTCCCGGATATTCTCCGCATGGCAAGAGATTTAGGTTATATTCAACTACAAGTGGCTACCAATGGTATCCGATTTGCAAAAGATATCGATTTTCTAAGAGCATGTATTGATGCTGGGATGAATGCGATGTATCTCCAATTTGATGGAGTAGATGCTGAAGTATACAAAAAAACTCGAGGTGCAGACATTTGGCATTTCAAACAGAAAGTCATCGAAAATTGTAGAAAATTAAAATTCCACGATATCATCTTAACACCGACGGTTGTCAAAGGTGTCAATGATGACCAAGTTACAAAAATTTTGGATTATGCAATTGAGAATATAGATGTTGTCTCAACGATTTCTTATCAACCTGTTTCACTCTGTGGGCGAATCGAACAGGATGAAATTCTCAAATTGCGATATACATCATCTCATGTCATCGATGCCTTAAATAAACATACAAATGGCGAAACAGGCTGGATGTATCCCATGCCAATTCTTGCAAAGTTCGCGAAAGTCTCTTCTTGGTTGAATAATAACCCAAATGTGCTTGAGCTTACCTGTAATAGTATTTGCGGTTATGGGACATTTTTATTTGTCGATCCCAAAACTAAGAAATTGCGAGATATTTCCAAGTTATTCAATATTCCCAGATTCATCAAACTTACAGATAAATGGTATAATCGTCTATTAAAAAAACGGAATTCTGAGCGAACATATCGAGATACTTTCAATTTTGGTCCAATTAGTAAGACTATTGGGTCCCTTTTAGATAAAGGAAGTGAAACTGCTCTTAAATTACAATTTGCGGCAGAATTACTCACAACTTTACGAAATCCTTTTACCGATGGGATGGATAATTTTCTACGACGTGCGCGATTATTTCTCGAATTAATGATAAATAGTTCCCGAGATAATGCTGCTGACTTCCTTATCAAAGGAAATCACCTCTTAATCGCATTGATGCAATTCCAAGATGGATACAATTTAGATGTGGAACGTACATCGCGATGTTTAGTGCATTATGGCTACATCGACCCAAAAACAAATCAAGTCATGGCGGTCCCGTTCTGTCCAATGAACACTATCCATCGACCCCGAATTGAAAATGAGTTACTTATGGCTCAGGCTGTTACCAAAAAGGAAACAGAAAAACCCCCTGTACCAAAAATAGCCTCTTAATTTTTTATTTTTATCTATTTCTAATTTTTAAAGCAAAGAAAATCATTTTTCTCTTCTTTTAAGACGATTCTGTGTTAAATTCTAAATGAATATTTTATTCCTCTAAAACAAAAACCAATAAAAGATTTTATTAAAGCTAAGTTTTATCAATCATTATTAAGTTCGAGTTTAAATAAAGAAAGGATTTTGTGATAAAAAATGACGGAATATGATGTGATTGTAGTTGGAGCTGGACCTGGAGGGTCCGTAGCTGCGAAAGTAGCGGCAGAAAGTGGATTAAAAACTGTTTTCTTTGAACGAGGACGAAAACCAGGTGAAAAAAACTCGTCTGGCTGTGGTCTAGGACCACGAATGTGGCGCGAATTTCCTGAAATGATGAAAAAGCTTACTCCAGAAGTGGCTCCCTCTTTACGTAAAGCAGCATGTGTTGTTAATCATTATTTAAACAAGGATATGGAAGAAATCGCAATTGAAATGTATTATCCGACTGAATCGGTCACTTATGAACCAGCTAAATCTTTTATCACGATGAATTGTTACCGATCTGAGTTTGATCCTTGGATTGCAGGAATAGCTGTGGAAGCTGGAGCTGAGCTGCGAACGTCTGTTCTTATTAAAGACTTAGTAAAAGATGATAAAGGAAAAGTAATTGGTGTTCAAACAGAAAAAGGGGAAAAAGTTTATGGGAAGGTAATAATTGGCGCTGATGGGGTCATTTCCACTGTTGCCATTAAATCTGGATTGAATCCACGATGGCGCCCTGATCAAATCACCCTGGTTCCTCAATATGATTTTTCTGCAGATCGTAAGAAAATCGACCAGATGTACGGACCAGATGGGCTACTTGCGGATGCTGCTGATGGCATCTGGTATGGAACCAACTTCCCTGCTGCTTACCAGGTCATCTTTGGCGACGGCTTCCATATTGGACTTGGATCTTGGATGGGACAATGGACTGCTAATCCAATAAGTTTTCTCAATAAATTGGTATCTTGTAAACCCTTCCAGAGAATGATAAAAGCGATTGATGCTAAACCTCGGGAGGTTCAAACTCACTTACTGCCTTGGACACAAGAACCAGTGCGCACCTATACGGACAATGTGATGTTGATAGGTGATGCTGGCGGCTTTCCTTGTCCCCTCGAAGCGGAAGGCGTATTTCCTGCCATGGAAACTGGTAAACTCGCAGCTGAAACTGCCATTAAATGTATAGCCGATGGGGACACATCCAAACAAGCACTGAAATTATATGAAGAAAAATGGAAAAAAGCATCAGTCGGCATCGAATTCCAAGCTGGAGAATCTATGCAAACCCTCTGGCGCCACCTAATGTTTAGCACTCAATCTGAAGAAAATAGTATGGAATGGTTTATCCCCCTTTGGCATGAGCTCCGCGGAGGCTTTTATGATTGGAGCGAACCTCATATTGTAAGGCTTCGCCAAATCATTAAAAAAGCTCAGGAATACCTCCCTCAAGCAATGACCTTCTTTTCAAAATATATGATGCCGGTCCTGACCGATGCAATGGGTGACCAAATTTCATTGATGCCTCAATTGATGAAATTAATGGAAGGCATGCGTCCAAGACCGAAAAAAAAGTGAGGTGTATTGAATGAAGATTGAATTGGAAAAGATTAGCGAACATGTTGGTGACACGGGCGATTTTATCAAATTAAACGTGGATAAATGTGTAGGATGCGGAAATTGCGCGCTGGTTTGTGTAATGAATCTTTGGCTTATGCGAGGAGGAAAAGCCCAATTAAAGGATGACTATACGCAAAAATGTCTTGAATGCGCTGCTTGCTACTCTGTCTGCGATGTTGGTGCAATTGACTTCTCCTACCCTGCTGGCGGAACTGGCGTAGTCTTTCTTAAAGGCTAAAGTTAATTTTAATCTTTTTTTCTATTTCTAAATTTTAATCGAAAATATTTTTATTCTATAATATTATAATAAATATAATCCTATAACTATGAAGGTATTTTAATGACAACCACGATTCAAATAGATAATGAAACTAAAAAAAGACTATTTCGAATTAAACTAAAATTAGAAGCGCAGAGGGGGCACTCATTAACAT
>SUPS01000012.1:30546-31059 GCA_005191415.1 Candidatus Helarchaeota ASGARD archaeon Hel_GB_A | reverse complement strand
TTTCTTTTTATCGCATTTTACTGGAGGATATCCGCGCGTTATTTCCTTTATCTTCTTATTGGCAATACTAGGAATCCTCTTTGAGCTAGGTTTCGTCATGGGATTCATAATTGACCACTATATTTTCCTAAAATTGACGAAGACTGAGAATGCGGGAGACCTCAGCAAGACCCTGACGTGGTGTTTCTTAATGCCATTGCTAATTTATCAAGTGGGACTTTTCCTACTTAATATTCTTCTAATCAGTATAAACAGGATAGAATGGATAGGGTACATTTACGATGCCTTCAAATGGTTATTATATATCTGGGTGATTGGCTTATCAATCGTTGCAGTGCTGCGGCATCAACCCCAATCAGAACACAAACTCAGGGATATCCTTGGGATCATAGGTATATTTGCACTAAACTGGGCGATATGGACTACATTAAATGTCAAATTCTTTCAATTTCTTTTCGTGAGTTTTACTTAAAGAAGTTCCTAAAATTTCCCTTTTTTTTTTTTCTATAGTTA
>SUPS01000012.1:5194-30536 GCA_005191415.1 Candidatus Helarchaeota ASGARD archaeon Hel_GB_A | reverse complement strand
TTCTTTAATTAGAAAAACTAAAATTAGTTAAATTTCACTTATTTCTCATAGATTATAGATGGAGATATGCTCTGTGGTCGAAAAGATTGGGGAAATTATCTACAAAACATGGAATTACGAAATACGAAAAGAAGGGCATGAATATTACGGATATGAATATAAAGTTAAAGAAAAACCAACCAAGTCTTTTGCATATATTCACAAGATTGAGGGAGAAATGCACGAAACCATGGCAGAAGCCATGGATAAAGTGGGTTTGAGTAAAATTGTCAACCCTTCCAATAACGTCATAATTAAAGTAAATTTATGTGGTGGATTTAAAAAAATCGTTGCATCACAAACACCATTAAAGGTAACTGAAGCCTTAGTTGATAAATTATTAGACATTGTTGATAATCGGAGGATTTTTCTGGCAGAAGCTAATAATTGGGGGCATGTTGTCGATGATAGACTTTTAAAGCGAAGAGGGTATCTCCAACTTTGCGAAAGTAGGGGAATTCAGTTCCTAAAATTATCCTATCGCCCGACAGTGCATTTTTATTTCCGTGGTTTTAAATTCCCTATATTACTTTCTCGAGAGTTACTCCTTTATAGGGAAAAGACGAAGTTGATTAATGCAACAGTACCAAAACATCATTGGGAATGTGGAGTGACGCTTGCCGCGAAAAATTTGTATGGGGCAATTGCAGATGAATCAAAGACTAAATTTCATGATTATGTGAGTCCTATGGCACTAGATATGGTAATTGCAGGATCAGCGAGGGTTCATAATCCAGATTTAAATATATTAGGGGGAAAATGTATCTGTGCGGGACTAGGACCGCATTTTTGCAGACCACGAAAGTTTGGATACTTCATTATTTCGAATGATTTCTTAGCGGCAGATAAATTAGGTGCGGATGTATTAGGTTTCCCCTATGAATTAGTTGTGCATGCACAAATAAATGAGAAACTCGGGATATGGAACTCTGATGCACCTCTTCTTCCAGGATCTGCGACAATTCCAGAGTCGATAAAACGAAATATTAGAAAACATGCAATTCCCCCAAAAGTTGTTGAACGAAACAGAACGGGGTTAAAATTTATTTATAAGACAAATCCGAAACTCCTTCGTGCTTTACGCCACTTTTGGTTTCTTATACCTCCCATCAATTGGATTTTTTATGGGCGTCGAGGTGATTGTGAAACATCTTGGGAAGAAGAATAGGAGGTTGAATATGAAGATAGAAGGTATTATTCCTGCGATGGTAACTCTCTTTAAAGGGGATCAAGAGATTGATGAATCAGCCATTAGAGAACACATTGATTATTTAGTGGATGCAGGAGTACATGGGATTTTCATATTAGGTTCGACGGGAGAATTCGCATATCTTTCAGAAAGTGAAAAAAGACAGCTTATTGAAATCACTACGGATCAAATTCGGGGAAAAATTCCGTTACTGGTAGGCATTTCATCCACTAGTACTAAATTAGCAATAGAGCTGGCAAAATTTGCTGAAAAAAAGGAAGCCACTGCAGTAATGGCTGTTATCCCAACCTATTTCCCATTAGAAAATGCCAATATCATTATGCACTATGAAAAAATTGCCAATGCAATTGAGATACCGCTATATGCATATAATTTTCCAATGACGACTGGAATAGATCTCTCACCTAAACTTGTCGCCAAATTAGCTGAGAGAGAAATTTTAGCTGGGATTAAGGAAACGGTTACAGACATCACTCATATAGAACAAGTGATAGAATTAACACCTGATGAGTTCTGTGTAATATGTGGGACCGAGCTACTATTGAAGAAGGGGCTCATGGCAGGTGTAGATGGAGCCATCTTAGGAATGGGAAACTGCTTCCCTCATTTACTCGTACAAATATGGGAATCCCATAAAACCAACTCAGATGATTTTGATAAATTATGGGCAAAATTTTCGAACGTAATAACTTATTTAAATCAGCCAATGGATTATTTACCATCTTTGACGAAAGAAATATTGATAGTACTAGAAAGGAATATAGATCCACAAGTAAGAAGTCCTTTACGTCAAATTAAAGATCGATTAAGAAAGAAACTCGAAAAATTGAAAGAAATTAAATGGTTATAATTTCAATTATTCGGAGAGTTAATTTTTTTTTCAATTCTCTTTTTTTAATATTGAATTTATTAAAGGTATGCCCGCAGGTTATGTATTTTCATCTATCGTCTGCGTATGTTTGGAGGTAAGAATTGCTTACAACTTTTTATGTGATTTACGTTTATTCAATATTGATTGATAAGCCAAAAGAATCATTTTACCGCTAGAAGCGTGTTGGACCTCTGGTTGATGTATAGAGAAGATAAATAATGAAAATAGCTACCGATTTTTCCTTTACAATCACTTCAAAAAATGTGTAATCACAAGAGAAGGAATCAGAGAAACAAAATAATGATTATGAATTGGAGATGAGAACTTTAAGTGAGCCATCAAATGAATTATAGAGAACGGGAGATCAATCCTGACGTTAAGTGTATAGAATGCAAACCTCTTGATAGTATTGTATGTACTGAATGTGGAAGCAATAATATAGTCCACGATACCGCACGAGGTGAGATGATTTGTGGGGATTGTGGACTTGTGATAGAGGAACATATTATAGACCAAGGTCCCGAATGGAGGGCCTATGAATCTAAAGAGATAAGTAAGAAAGCAAGGACTGGAAGTCCTGCACATCTCATGATCCATGATAAAGGTCTTTCTACAATGATTGATTGGCATGATCAAGATATTTTTGGTAAAAATATTTCACCTAAAAAACGGGCTCAAATCTATCGATTAAGGCGTTGGCAAATTCGATCTCGAGTTCATTCTAGTTTAGCCCGAAACTTATCGAAAGCGATGGGCGAATTAGACCGCCTTGCTTCACAATTAGAATTACCGAAAGATATTAAAGAAAAGGCAGCCCTTATCTACCGCCGGGCAATTAAGGCAGGTTATATCAAGGGTAAAAAAATAGGAGCTACAGTGGCAGCTTCGATTTATGCGGCCTGTCGGCTTAGTAAATTACCTCGAACCCTCGAAGAGATAACAAAATATGCCAAAGTTAAAAGAAAAGAACTTGCTCGGAATTATCGCTTCCTTATTGAATGCTTGCATCTAAAAGTCCCCCAGATGAAGGCTACAGATTATGTATCGCGCTTTGCAGATGAGCTGCAATTGTCCATTCATGTCCAACATGAAGCATGCCGGCTTATCGAGCAAGCAGAGCAGAAAGATTTAATATTGGGGAAAGATCCGAAAGGATTAGCGGCAGCAGCAATATATATCACGGGGGTTTTGGAAGGTGAGCGTCGAACTCAGCGCGATATCTCGCGTGTTTCACATATTACTGAGGTAACAATTCGAAATCGATACAAAGAAATCGTTCGCGCCTTAAACTTAAAAATAGATGTATAATTCGCTTTAAAAAATAATAAAGAAAAAGATTAAGAAAGTAGATCGGTTAAAGCTTCCTGTAAAAGTTCGCCTAACTGTCCCATACGCATGCCCGCTTGCATATCGCCTTCCATTTTTAAATCGCCTGACATATAGGCAGAAGTACCATCCACTTCACCAGATAAAATTTCTCTCGCTTTTGCATAATCATCTACTACAAAGGTTACGGTGGGTTCATCATGTTCTTCATCGAGATGGGCAGTTATCTTCCCATCAGAAATCTCTAAATACATCTTAAGATTTTCGCCAACCTTCCACTGGAGAATGGCATCGAAGTCTTCGATTTCCTCTTGGAGTTCTTCATCTACCTTAGAAAGTTCTTCTAAACCTTTCCCCATGATATATAGCATTACTTTTGTTTGTAAAATTTCTTTCACGCTCATATCTTTATCCTCCACTCGTTAAATCACCCAAATATTCTGCTAGATCTTCGAGAATAAACATTTGATTCATAGCCTTTTGCATATCACCGTCAATTTTTATTTTTCCCTCTTCAATTGCTTTTTGCACTTCAAGTTTTGCTCGAAAAAGGTCAAGGGCAACATCCACACTTGTCAAGGTGATGGTAAAATTGGGATTTTCATGGACCGCATCCATTTTTCCTTTAATCTTAGAATCTTTTACAACAGTATAGCTGTTTGGACCATCGGGTTCAACTTTCCATTGAATAACGGTGTCTATACCAGTCAATTTCTTTTTGAATCCTTCATCAAGCTCTGCTAGCTGGGCAGCTGCGTATTGAATCGCGCCCATTAACATTTTCACCGCAAATTTTTTCGTATCAACCATTTCTCTCATGCTCCTATAATTTGGTTTATTTCTACTATTTCAAATGTTTATTCAAACTTCTTTTAAGGCTTTGTCTTGCTGGTTTTTAATTGTGATTTCTGCTATGTATAAGATTATTCAAGCCATTTTACACCATATTTATTCAGATAAGTGAGCTCTGAAAGAGGTTTTCTGGTTCGTCCTTTTGGTTCCTCATCCGGATACCCTAAAGCAACGACAGCCATAAGTTCAAAATCGGCAGGCACTTCTAAGATACGTTCTACTTCTGATCTTTTATTGAGAATTTCACCAAGCCAGACGCCACCCAATCCGAGATTATGAACGGCTAAGAGCATATTTTGAATAGCAGCACCACAACCTTGTACATCCTTGACATAATTATATCCAGCAGTTTTGTCGTAAAAAACAGCAATACATACCGGTGCATTGCGTATAATGGCTGAATAATGGGTTTGTTGGGCAATTTGCTCCTTAATCGCGGAATCTCTGATGATTATAAATTTCCAAGGCTGATTATTTAGTCCTGAGGGAGCCCATCTCGCCGTATCCAGGATTTCCTTAATTAACTCATCTGAAATATCCGTGGACTTGAACTTTCGGACGCTAAATCGTTCCTTAATGTTCTTATTCAATTCCATTAGAATAACCTCTTCAAAAAATAAGGATCATAAAATGTAAATATCTATCTAATTAAATTGTAAATAATTTTCTCTATGAGATGTGCTAAAAATGGCAACGAATTATTTTCTTGTGATTGATGCAGGCACGGGCGGTGGTCGATGCCTCATTTTTGATGAATCAGGGAAGTTAATAGCGCATGCGTATGAAGAATGGAATTTTGTAACCCCGCCTGACGTTGCGCCTTTGGGAAAAGAATTTAATCCAGAGGTATTTTGGAAGATTATTTGTAACGTCAGTAAGAAAGCGTTGACGTTGGCAAACTTAAAGCCAGAACAAATTAAGGGAATAAGTGCTACCAGTTTTCGAGAGGGGTCAATCTTCTTAGATGAAGCAGGAAATGAACTATGTGCAGTACCTGCCATGGATCTCAGAGCACTTACTGAGGGAATGAGTATAAAATCGAAATATGGGGAGAAAATATATCAAATTACAGGGCGAATTCCTCCATTTATGTTTGCAAGTGCGCGGCTTGTATGGTTCAAAGAGAATAAACCAGAAATATATAAGAAAATTCAGCAAATTCTCATGATGAATGAGTGGATTCTCTATAGATTTTCAGGAGAATCCTTTTGTGAGCCAACTAGTGCCTGTGAAACTGAATTGTTTGATATCCATACACGTTCATGGTCAAAAGAGATCCTGCAATTGCTTGAATTAAAGGAAGACATATTTCCGGAAATTGTCAATGCAGGAACGAAGATTGGAGAGGTAACTAAGGAGGCTGCGGCGGCGACCTCTTTACTAGAAGGCACCCCTGTAATAATGGGTGGGGCGGATTCTCAATGTGCGTTACTGGGCATGGGTTTAACGAAAGATGAACAGTTAGGGATTATAGCAGGAACCACGACCCCAATCCAGATGATAATATCTCGCCCAATTATAGATGAGAAAATGCGTATTTGGACAAATAATTACCTTCTTTCTGATAAATGGGTTCTTGAAAGTCATGCAGGGGATTCAGGAAAAGTATATAGGTGGATACGAGATAATATAGCAGATTATGAGCGAGAACTTGCCCTCAAAGAGGGGAAAAATGCATTTGAATTGTTAAACGATCTCGCAAAAGATGTGCCTGCAGGAGCAGAAGGAATATTTGCATTTCTGGGACCGATGATAATCAATTTTAATGCAGTTGGACCTTTAGGATATGGAGGTTTCCTAATTCCAATGCCAATCTTCATGGGAAACTATGGGAAGAAGCAATTTATTCGAGCATTTCTTGAGAATATGGCTTTTGCGATTTACGGAAACATTCTCCAATTAGAGGAAATTTCTCAAACAAAAATAGAAGATATAAGCATTTGTGGTGGTTTAGCAAATAGCCGTGTATTTATTCAAATAATAGCTGATACACTCCGTCTACCCATTAAGACGTATCATACAGTCGAATCAACTGGGCTCGGGGCGGCTATATGTGCAGCAATTGGCTCAAATATATATTCTGACTTTTCAGAAGCCATTGAGCAGATGGTCCATTTCAAAGAGTTTGTGGAACCAGGGGCAGATAAGAAAAAATATAGAAAATTGTACAAAAAGTGGCGCAAAATTTATGAAAAACTTAGTTCTATTCAATAGACCTAGTTCTGGACAAATATGAAAGGAGCAAAAAATTCTTGGTTAAGAAACGAAAGAAACCATATTGGCGTTTAGATGAGAAAGCTTTTTGGCCATGTTTGAGAGCAGATTATCGAAATACTGGAAGAGCGCCAAATTGGGATGATAACCGATTTAATAAAGATATTAAATGGCCAGAACAACCATGGGCATTTAAGATGGGAAAAGCAATAACAGCCTCTCCAGTAATAGGAGCAGATGGAACCATTTATATTGGCTCATCAGATACGTATTTTTACGCAATAAAGCCAGATGGAACTTTGAAATGGAAATTGAAAACGCCAATGGTTATTGATGATGCAGCAGTCATCGGAAGGCGGACTGATCCCGATACAGGCGAAGAACGAGATTATGTATTTTTTCCAGGGGCAGATGGGATTGCGCGAAAAGTCGATTGCCAGACGGGGAAAGTAGTGGGAATGTTTGAGGCGAAAGATCATTATAAAAAACCGAATGGAGAGCCAATTTTGGCGAATGGAGTGCCAAAATGTAATTGGTTTGAATCAGATTTCACCTTTTCTAAAAGTGGGCGATTGTTAGCAGGATGTGATGATTTCGCATTCTATCAATTGGACCCTGAAACGATGAAGCGGGCAGCCCCTGAATACATGGCATGGAACCAAATCTGGAGTGGGTCTCCGACAGGGTTTGAACCTGAGGGGGACCATTATTTTGGTTGTTTAGATAGTATATTCCGTAGTATTGATGAACAGGGAAGATTACGATGGTTTTATCCGATTTTCGGGATGGCTGGAGCGTCCCCAACAATTCTTGATGACGGTTCGGTAGTAATTGGGTCGGGGAATAACAATATCTATTGTTTCAGGAGTAAAGGCACATTCTTTAAGCTTGGGCGTATAAAATGGAAATTCCACACAAAAAGCGATGTCTGGTCGTCTGCGGCAGTTTCCTATGATGGATTAAGGGTCTATGTCTCATCTTCTGATGGAGTTGTTTATGCATTACATGCTGAGACAGGACAATTAATTTGGAGATTTCCCACCCTTGGACCAAACCGCTGTGGTTGTGTCCTCGACCGCGAGGGGGATGTGTATATCGCGAGTGGAGATGGAAAGATCTATAAATTATCCGGAAAGGATGGACATCGAATTTGGAGTTTCGATTGTCGTACTTTTAATACATCGAAGGAGTTAGGTGAATGGGATCGCTGCCATTTCGTGCCTTCTTCCATTGCACTATCGCCAGGTGGAGTATTTGCACCAAATCAAAATGGGAATTTATACTATATCCCTTTTACGTTTATGGAAAGTGAAGCGGCACGTCAAGACTCCCGCTGCAGTTTTAATCCCAAACCAGATTTACCTCCAGATGGAGAGTATTTGGTGCCTGTCAGTGTAGGGGGAAATTTACTCATTGATGAACTCTCTATCTCTGGCAATGAACCTCCACAGATTCTAGCTAAATCACCTCGAGGTAGATCTGATACCATCTTTCTTGGTGTATTGGTTACAAAAAATTGGCAAATACAAGATGCACGACTTGAAAACGTTGTAGTAATTTCAGATATTCCATTTAAGAGACATGTGCAGATTTCTACAGACAGACGATATGTAAATATTGTACCGCTCCAATTTCTTAGTCCAGGACAGAAATACAATCTTCATATCAAATGTGAATATATAATTCCGAAAAAATATGGATGGGGACTATTAGCACTAGATCGGCATTGGCGAGGAAAGAAAGTTAAGAGATCTTTTGAAATAATTTATAGTTTTGAAACAATACATACAAAGCCATTTTTAGGAGAAAATGAACCATTATTTCAGCCAAGTAAGGTAGGATCTCAGCAACTTGGGGATATTTTAGTTCTTAAAAATATTTTCCCATGGCAAGAAGCCCTTATTATTAATTTAACCATTATTGCTTTGGATGATGTCTATATCATCGCCAATCCTATCTACCATGATCCCCAAAAGAAAAGAATTGTGTTTTGGTGTATTTTAGGAGAGAAAATTAAGGGCATTGAACACGATAGTGACCCGAAATATGCATCATATAAGGTAGTTTCGCAACCTTGGAGTACGCCCTTCCGATTTCCTCTGGATATGATTTATGATCGAGATGGAACGTTCTCGATATTTACTTCTGGCTTTAGACTTGATTGGGCGGGTGTTGCTATGCCGTTCAGAATGTTAAAAATCGCTGGAAAATACGATAAAAAAAAGGAACTCCAAACAGGTGGTACAGCCTATTTTGAAACGCCCATAAGCGAAATTCCCTTATTCGGCCGAGTTCTCCAGCTCATGAACGTTCAGAATAAAAATAAGAACTTCATGACAGCAGGAACATACCGGTTGGAATTGGCGAAAGGACCTGTCATGACTCCTATTAAAGCAGAGGTCAAAGAAATTGAACTGCGGAAAAGCGAAATACATGTTCATTTTAAGACAAATCCACCAATTTCTTTGAAAGATCATTTCGTAAACGTTGCTCTTATCAATATTGAAACTGGGAAATCGATCAAACAGGATTATCAAAGTAATATTTCATTTATCGAAGACCAAAATGGCTATGTATTGAGAGTTATCCAAAAGTTAGAGAAAAAACAGGTGAAAAAACTCATTCAGCAAAAAAAATGTTTATGTATGGTATTAGTTGATACCACTCCTATCTATAAACAAATTCTTTAACATATATTTCCTGATACTTCCAATATAGCTTTGATTTTATGGATAATTAGGGCAATTTATAGATAATCATTCAACCATTTAATCATTTGAGATACAATAATGGTCCATTGTCCGAAAAATCCATGATCACCCTTTTTAAAACTGAGAGTATTTTCATCAGGTAGAGTTAATAATTTTTTATTTTTGAGAAATCCATCATAGGGAACAATTCTATCGTTTTTTGCATGTGATAGGCAGATTATTTTCTTAGAAGGTTTCTGCAGAAAATATTTGGGAGATAATTTGCGATTTAAATCCTCATTAGGAAATACTATCAAACCATCTAGTCGATAAAATAGGCGAATATACCATGCCCAAAATTCATTCATTTCAAGCCAATCATGTCCTGCACAAAAAGCAATGATTAATTTGATACGTGGATCAAGATAACCACCAGTTAATAAAGTATAACCTCCTAAACTAAAGCCTATAGCTCCCAATTTCTCATGGTTCAAATCAGGGCGTTTTTCAATGAAATCAACGACTTGTTGAACATCCATGAATGTCTTATCAATGTCAGATTTGTTACCACCACTCTTATAAGGCTTTTTGCCATGTCCTCGGTGATTATAACAAACAACTTTATAACCTTGCACTACTAGAGGATAGACCATAGGGTATAGTTGGGTCATATCGCTACCCCATCCATGGCAGGCTAATACCACCGGGCTTGAATCAGTAGTCTTCCCCGTTAATATTTCACCATACAGCTTTATGCCATCTGCTAGAGTAAGTTCAAAAGGTTCTTTTCGGAGATGCTCATATTCAATATTTTTATATTCAGTAAGTAACATCACGAGCATTCCAATAAGGATTCCACCATAAAAAATAAAGATCCCGAATGTGATATTGCGGAGCAGTAGAAAAATAGTTGCTTGAGTAGGTAGAAGGAAAGCACATATCCAGAAAACGATAGTTGTTATAATTAATATGGGAATAAAATATTTCGCGAACATAGTTAAGAAGTAATTAGATGCTCCATAAAAGTTTTATTCTAAAAAATATTTCTTCGTTAAATATAAAAAATAGAGTTTTAGGTAGTTCGAGCAATTATGGACCGAAAATTAAGCATAACTGAGTGGTTAGTACTAATAAATATCATTTTTTATGTAATTCTTGCAATTATTGGCTTTTCGGTTTTTACTCTTAACGAAGATGTATTGGTTTATATCGGACAATATAATAAATACGTATTTGAAAGAGGATATGTTTGGGAGCTTGCCACCGCCTTATTTGTGCATTTTCATTTGGGTCATTTAATGGGTAACATGCTATTTTTACTGCTTTTCGGATATCGAGCGGAAGATTTTTTCAATTGGCGAGAATATCTCACAATTTATCTCGTCTCAGGTTTTGTTGGAAATCTTTTGAGTTTATTGTTAGGGAGTAATGTTTTAAGTGCAGGGGCGTCTGGAGCAATTTTTGGCATTTTCGGGGCAATTCTTTATCCTATAAAACAGGAGACCCCTAAAAGTTTTAAAGCAATGATTTTCATCGGTATTATCTTTCTAATATTTGCAGGACTTAATTATAAAGTCGACCATTTCAGTCATTGGGCAGGGTTTGTAGTTGGAATTTTCTTAGGAAAGTATCTTACTCAAAAGAAACCAATAAAACGTTCAGTGACTATTAAAAAAATAAGATCTCGGGAAAGAAAATATTAAGTACGTTCCTTTTCGATTTTAATGGTACACTGTTCTTCGTTAATTGACTGAACATTGACTTGAACCTTTTGATAGAAGACTTCATTTAAATGAGTTTCAATGAATCCTGCTATAATATAATAGAGCACCCAGGCACCTTCTTTTAAGAATTTGGTATCTCTATAAATCAAGTATGCATGATCTTCTTCGGTTATAAAATCACTATTATCTTCTAATTCTAGATAGGTCCTTTCTTTCATTTTTTCGAGGAATTGTTGAAAGGGTAAAATTTCAAAAAAATCTTGGAATTTTCTGAATTGTTTAATTGCTTTAGATTCTAAAATGGGTAAATTTTTGGCGATTTCTTTCCCAATTAATTTTCCTTTGCAGTGTAAATCTTCATCTAATACCTTAGTTAATGCCAATAAAAAGTTTAAAGAGAATTTTTCAAATGTAGGATAAAGTTCAAATAAGGTTTTAGCTGAAAAAGGGGTTTTAGATCGAAAAATTTTGTAATTTCCAATAATTCTAGTTTCTATATCTCCTTTTTTTAATAAAATCTCTAAATATTTTTTAAGAGTATTACGACTTCCTATCTCATGGACATGCTTAAACTTTTTATAAATTTCCATGAGCGTGAAGCCGAAGGGATGATTATCTAAAATGGATTTTAAAATTTCTAACTTTTTTTGAATCCCTTTCTTGGTTTTAGAATGCAAATTCATTCATCAGTTGAGAACTCGTCTTAATTAAAAAAGTTTAAAAATATAATTTGATCATTAGTGATCAATTTAATAAGACATTTTGAGATGTATATAAAAGTTTTATGTTAAAAAAAAGTAGCTATTACCATTTAACATAAAAAATAATAGAAGGTTTATGAATAAGACGAATTTCAGAGTTTATACAACATGGAACTTATTTAATAACTTATGAATAATGAGAATAGGATTATTAAAGGTGGTTATTTGTCGGAAAATGAATATATAGTTGAGGCATTCAATCTTACCAAAGCCTGGGGTGACCTTGTTGCAGTAGATCATATTAATTTTGAAATTAAATCGGGCGAAATCTTTGGATTTCTCGGTCCCAATGGTGCAGGAAAATCGACCACTATCAAAATGTTGTGTACTTTATATCTTCCAACGGATGGGCGGGCAACAGTCGGTGGACATGATATCGTTCAAGAAGCTGAAGAAGTGCGTAAGATAATAGGTTATGTACCTCAAGATATCACTGTTGATGGGAGATTGACGGGGTATGAAAATTTAGAATTTCAAGCTTCTTTATATGGGTTAAAAGGTAAAGAAAAAGAAGAAAGAATTGAGGAGATGCTCAAACTAGTCGAGCTGGGGCAGCGTGCTGATGGATTAGTGGATACATATTCGGGTGGTATGAGACGCCGCCTTGAAATTGCGAGGGGGTTACTTGTTGAACCTCAACTATTATTTTTGGACGAACCATCTTTGGGGTTAGACCCCGTTTCAAGGAAATCAATTTGGGAGCATGTTGCTCGGCTTCAAAAAAAGAAAGGTAAGGAGAATTTTGCTATATTTATGTCGACTCATTACATGGAAGAAGCTGACAGATTGTGTAGCAGGGTTGGGATTATCGATCGAGGACGTATCGTAGCATTAGATACTCCAGCTAATCTGAAAAAGCAGATCGGGGGCGAAATAATCGAGATAGATGTAGATTCCGCAAGAATAAAGCGAGCTATGAAGCGATTTGAGAAGTTTGGAATGGAAGATCAATCTAATAGGTTCATTGAAAAGATAAATCAAGTAGGAGACAGTACTATTGCTATAGAAGTGAAAGATACAGACACTGCATTACCTAAAGTCTTTAAGATTGCTTCTGAAAATAACATTGAAATCCAGCAGGTTCATATGCGCGCCCCTTCATTAGAAGATGTCTTTATCCATTACACAGGTAAAACGCTTCGAGATGAAGATGCTTCAGATGTAATGGGATTCATCAAATCACAAATTTCAAAACGCCTTAGGAGTTTATGATAGGAGGTATTGAAATGCTAAATATCGAGTTTGATTTCGAGGCTATTAAAGGAATTGTTAAACGAGAATTGATTAAATATTTCCGAAATAAGCAACAAATTGTTTCTTCCTTAATAATGCCTACAATTTTCATGCTATTTCTGCGTCCAGGATTCGCTGGGATAGGCGGTGCAGGAAGTGAAGCCTATATAATGGATTATCTTGGTGCGGGTATTATCTGTATGGTGATTATCATGAGCGGAATAATGCTCTCAGGCATGCCCATTCTTTTTGATAAAATGATGGGATTTCAGGATATATATGCGGTAGCTCCTGTAAAGCGACGAAATCTCGTGTTGGGATTTCTTATTGGGGGTGCTTTAAAATCCTGTTTTATGAGTAGTGTTGTAATCATAATTGGATTATTCACAGGTCTCTTCCCATATGACTGGGGACTTGGCTGGGGTGGAATGCTTCTATCAATAATCCCATTAGCCTTCACAATTTTTCTCGGGGCGATTATTTACGCTTGTATTGGTCTATGCATCGCTGCGCGTACTGATATGACGAATGCATTCCTGTGGAATAATTTAATAAACATGCCACTCGTGTTTATTTCCGGAGCCATAATTCCCGTTGATGCATTTGAAGCATCTCTACCTGGCTCACAATATATTTTCTTTTTAAATCCAACGACCTTTATGGCAGATTCTATACGCACATTTTTAGGAGGGACGGAAGGAATACCAGCAAGTACCGCAGGTGTTTTTTTCAATGGGAATCTCCTCGCAGGCTTTGCTCTTGATATGCTTATCATGTTCGGGTTTGGTGCGTTATTATTTTATCTTGCATTTCGCATCTTCGGTGGCTCTTTACAGGAAAGCTCTGGCGGCTTTGCGGGTGTAATTCATAAAAAATCCGCGGAAGCCCGAAAGAAATGGTTTAAAGATCTCCCTCCAGAAGACCGCGATATTATGATGAAAGTGACGTCAAAAGTTAACATGCTTCAAATGGGACAGATAATGCAACTGGCAGGTGAAGGAAAACAAGATGTCGCCGCGAAAATGTTGAAAGATGCCGGGCTTACAGATGAAGATATTCAAAAATTCTGGGCAGCTGGTATGCGAATGATGGAGCAAATGCGAGAAAAACGGGTATGCGAATGATGGAGCAAATGCGAGAGAAACGGTTGAAAAAAGAACGAAAAAATGAAAAGATCTAATTTTATCATTTTTATTTTTTTTAATAGAAAGTTACAAAGTAGCCAGTTTCCTCATTATTTTCATACAGATAGCTTCATATCCGATTTGCCCGATTACATAAATATTATAATCTAGTAGAAATTCTTGGTAATTATTGGCAATGAAGGTTACGTAGTACCAACTCCCATTTTCAGCGCGAACGGCATGAGCCATGGCGTAAACTCCAATATCACTTCCTCCTTTATAAGAAACCTGTGTCCAATTCATGCCAATCCAAGCTAATCCCCAGTTCATCTGCGTAGAGCTTGATTGCTTTGTTAATTTTTGTATATTATAAATTTCAGTTATATTGAAGATCCATTCCACTTGATATTCTACAGCTATATTAGCAGTCCAGTCCTGATTTAAATCGATATCATTGATATCTAAATTTGCAATCGTGGTATCTAAATAATTACGTTTTTCCGAGAGGGACATACTAAGATACGTATTTAACTCCGCGTCGCTGATGAGATATCTCAATTTAAATGATTCTGCCGTTGTGAGCAAAGGGAGTTCATAAAGAGGAGGTAAAAAGCTCTCGACATAGGTGCGACCTAAATAATGAATAAGGTGGTCCGTAGCGGAGTTGTCACTAATATTAATCATAAAATCGGCATATGTTTTTAAGGTTACAAGAGTTCCGTTGGGTAGATTCGTTATTCCACCTGTAAATAGTGATTTATATTTATCTTGAACTGGATATGTAGTCGTCCAGTCAACTGTGGGATCGGTATTTATCTTTTCTGTTAAAGCATGAAGTACAAATAACTTAAAAGTGGAAGCTACAGCCATACGTCCGCTTGCATTGTAGGTATGAAGGATTATGTCATCTCTAGCCACCAGCAGACTCCCTTTACTTGGTAGATTTTCAAATTCTGCATAGATCGAATCTAAAGTAAGACTTTCAATATAGGACGGAGTAAAAATAAACCATCCTATATATAAACTATCAATTTTTCGAAAAAGCCGATTAATTGTGGCAGTACCCGACATGGTCGCCCATTCAAATGTAGCATTATATTCGTAATAGCCATTTGCATTCGGTATAGATGAAACAGTGACGTTAATAAAATCACCATAATAAGTCCTATACTCATCAATAAGGTAAAACATATAGTCCATTGGAATATTTTTCTTAAACGATTGCGTAAAACAATTACTCATTTCAGCCTCATTTTGAGCTCTAAATACGCATTCAAGTTTTGCTTTTAAAATTTCAGATTGATTTGCTGTGAGCCAAATAACTAAAAAAGCGCTGGTAATAGAGGCACCTACAACAATCGCGACAATTATGATAGTTGTAGTTTTAGATGGCATATTAATTTAAACGTAGTTTTATCCATATTAATATTTACTAGCCATATAGGAGATACAAAACAAGACATTCATCGAGAAATCGATGAAGTAAATAAGAAATTTAAGTAATAATTTAATGTACTTGGCGTTCTTTACCTTTCCAGAATGGTTCTCGAAGTTTTCGCTTTAAAATTTTACCTTGGGGGCTTTTTGGGAGCTTTCGTCTGAAGATCACCTTTTTGGGGGCTTTGTATTTAGCAATCTTGGATTTCACGTATTTTATGAGGTCTTCTTCGGTTATATCAACACCCTCTTTAATTTTAGGGCGGAGACACACGATTGCGCAAACAGCTTCGCCCCATTGTTCATCAGGAATGCCAATTACAGCGCATTCAAGCACAGCGGGATGTGATAACAATGCATCTTCTACTTCAATGGGGTAGATATTTTCACCCCCAGACACAATCATATCTTTCCCTCGACCCGTGATATAAAGATAACCTTCTTCATCTAATTTACCAAGATCGCCTGTATGGAGCCAGCCATCTCTAAGGGTTTGGGCGGTTTTTTCAGGTTGGTCCCAATACCCTTGCATAATATTTTCTCCTCGAGCAATAACTTCTCCGACTTCCCCTGGGGGCAATTCGTTCCCTTCATAATCGACAATTTTTAATTCTATTCCAGGTAATGCGCGGCCTGCAGAAGCGAGAAGTTTTCGATTGGTTCTCGCTTTAGCGTGATCGATTGCACTCATAATTGTCAAGACAGGACTAGCCTCGGTCTGTCCAAAGACCTGAACAAAGTCAGTATTAGGAAAGGTATCAAGTGCTTTGCCTAGGACGGATGGTGTAATTGGTGCGGCGCCATAGATAATAGTCCGCAAGCTACTCAGATCATATTTTGCACGTTCAGGACTCTCGATGAAACGTTTAAGCATCGTGGGGACCATAGCAACAAACGTGACTTTCTCCTGTTCAATGGTTTTGAGCGTATCGACGACATCGAACTTTTTTTGGGTGATAAAAGTGATACCTCCAAACATACTACAAAGCGCTAGAAATAAGCCAGCACCGTGGAATAAGGGGAGGGCAGTAAGCATTTTACTTTTGATCTTCTCATCTAGGAAGGTATCTTTAAATTCCTTAGTTCCTTGGACCAACATTTGCCCAGCCATTGCAATCATGGAAATAATGTTGTTATGACTTAGCATTACACCTTTTGGATATCCAGTTGTCCCACCAGTAAAAATAATAAAAGCCGTTGATTGCTTACTGAATTTAGGGCGTTTTATTGGCTCAATTTCTTCAGAAATCATGGCTTGTAGCTCTTCAGTTGAGATATAATGTTCAACAGTATCATTTTTCTGCTTGAATAGTTTGATTTGCTCTTCAAATTCAGGTTGATAGATAAGAAATCGGGGTTTGCTATAATTTACACAATAAACGAGTTCATCATTAGACATAAAAAAGTTGAAAGGGGTTGTTACGCCACCGACCAAGGGGAAAGCATAGTAGGAATAATGATATTCTAAACAATTTTGTAATAATAGAGCTACACGATCCCCAGCTTGAAGTCCAAGTTTTAAAAAATGATATCCTAAATTATTCACTTGATCCCAAAATTCGGAAAATGTAATACATTTATTTTCAAAAATGAGGGCAAGTTCATCCGGATAACTCCTTGCAGAACCTCTAGGAATTACTCCTACTTTCATAACTTGACAGCTCCAGATTAAAAGGATGTAATATCAAAGGATTTCACATATTTTCGTTTTTTCATAAATAAAATTTTGAATATTTGAAAGTTCCTTTAATATGACCTAATTGCTTTATGAGATATTATTAAGAAAGTACAAGAGTGGTGGGATTATGAAATAGAGACTTTTCCTAGAGATAATTTATACACAAAAGAATTTATGCGTACTTCTGCAATATCTGAGCAATAGCTACAAATTCGTTTTAGTGGTATAGCAAAGAGTTTGTCATTATTTTTTTCAAGTTCAATTTCATCTAATGAGGCGATTATCTGATGATGTTGTGAAATAATTTGATAATTGGCTTCAACGTCTATAGAATAGAAATTGTTTTGCATTTGCATATAGAGTTTGCGCACCTCTTCATAAATTTGAAGCAAATTAGGGGAAGGTTTCTTTCCTTCAATGATAAAAGTTGCAATACCAACGCAATGATCAGCAATGCGTTCTAAATATTTAGTGCATTGGCTGAGATGAAGACATTCAATGGGGGTAATTTTTAATTCTCGTATTAGAACTGGCTGTCTTAGAATTTGATGGACTTGTCGTTCAATGGAGTATCGGAATTTATCAACTTCATCATCTTGATTGATGAGTACTTCAGCACCTTTTTTGTTTAAATTTTTTAGTATATCAGCCAAATCTTTCAAAATAAGTCCCACTTTTGATAGAATACGGCGCATCATTTCTTCAAGTTTCAATGTGGTGCTGACTTCGTGAATGACGATTCTATCTTGCGTTTCTTCCGTAATTTCAAATCCAATTAGCGGTTTTAGGAGCTGTGAGATTCTATCCCTAAATTCCAGCGAGAATTTATCATTAGTTTTCAATTCTATACATTTCACACCCACAATATACGCCGCTAATAAACTATTGAGACAAGAATCCTCGTTAATCGATTCATTGATTTCTAAAGAAAGTTCAAGATCTTCGGATATTTGACGAGCCATAGGTAAAATCAATAATGAATCATCTTCATTAAGCTTTAAGCGGACTTTTCTCGTTTCGGGTCCTTCTATATATTTTATACACCATGGCTTCGGCAGATAAACATAATATGATCCTTTTACTTCTTGAACTTTCTTCACTTCCATAAAAATCAACTCCATTAATTCTAATTAAAATCCATATGGAATATTATCATCTATATATGGAAAAGCAATGAAATTTATAAAACCATATGTAACAATAAAAAGAATAAGAAAGAAAATGGAATTTATAAAAATAACTTACATCTTGCGACCTGCAGCAACTTGAAGAACTTCGCCTGTGATATAACTGCTCACATCTGACGCAAAGAAGAGGATTGCATTTGAAATATCTTTAGGGGTCCCGAGTTTAGGACCAATTTCTGGTTGGCGTACTAGAATGAGATTTTGTTCAATTTTAGTGCGTAACTTTTCATCTTTCACGAAATAATCGGTAAGCGGCGTATGAACAAGTCCAGGTGCAATAGTATTACAAGTTATTCCAAGATACCCAACTTCTTGGGCTATAGTTTTACAAAGACCTACTACACCTGCTTTGGCAGTAGCGTAATTACTTTGACCTCGATTTCCCTTGTATGCCATGCTTGAGATCATAACAATTTTTCCATATTTTTGCTTCTTCATGATAGGAATAACTTCTTTACAAAATCGCCAGTATCCTTTTAAATTGACATCTAAGACTAAGTCGTAGTCTTTTTCTGGCATTTTATGAATCAAATTATCTCTCAGAATTCCAGCATTACATACAAGAATATCTACGCGCCCAAATTGATCTAAGCATTTCTGCACAGTCGCTTTCACATCATCAGTTTTGGTTACGTCACATTTTACAGGTAATGCAGTGCCGCCTTTTTTATTAATTTCTTGAGCAACTTGTTTCGCGCCTTCTTCATTAATATCTGCGATTACAACATTAGCACCTTCATCTGCGAAGTCAAGGCAAGCTTGACGACCAATTCCGCTTGCACCACCCGTTACAATAGCCGTTTTTCCTTTTAAATTTAAATCCATAAATACATACCTCACTACTTTTTTATTTAAAATAAAAAAAGAAAACGGGATGAAAAATCATTTAATTTATTTTGTGAAAACTAATTCACACCGATCAGCGCCTTGACGCATTTGAGCGCCTGGTTGGAAGTTTATGTCCATGTTAAGTTGTTTGACGATATTTTCAATCATTGGATAGCACATGCGATAGCAAAGGGGAGGGAGGCGAGCTTCTTTGAATTTGGTCCATTCAAGGCAAGGTTTAATGGTAATTACGGCTTTATCATCAGATGATTCTGTAATTGATGATTCGAAGCATAATACCTCTTTCAAAAATGTGTTTAACATTTCTACGATTTTGGGGATGTTCATTTCAGTTAATTCATATTTCTCCTGGAGAAGTGGGGCCAATTTAGTTCCAAGGCGGGTCCAGATTTTTGATGCAATATCTATTGCCCGTGCGAGTCCCATATCTTCTCTAAGAACCTCTAATGTTGTCATTGCGGTTCTAACATATATATTAGAACAAAAATCTTTCAATTTTTCATCCATGCTTTCATGCCTCAATAGCTAAGAATTAATTCTTGATTTTATTATATGCCTATAAAAATTTTATACTGATCTCATTCAGATTTGAGTAACCATTCGATTAAGGGACGATTGTTTCCGGCTTTATATGCAGAGATTATCCCGGTTTGTGTATCACAAAAGAGACATGATGATCCTTTCTCAAAAAGACCTTGATGAAGTTCATAATTTGGAGAATATTTCAAGTGATTGAAGCTAATAGTGCGGTTTTCGATCACATCCAAGAGGAGATCGATAGCGAGTCCAGCAATAATTTTAGGAGTGCCGAAAGTAGCGAGAGTACAAGCGCCAATATCTTGGGTTCGCTCGAAAAACACGCCGCAAGCCAAACAGGGATCAATATGAGGGCGAACCAATTGAACAATACCTCCAATAAGGCCGGCAGCAGTATTAATGAGGGGTTTCTCATTCGCTAATGCCAGCGTTTGGATTATCATTCGAGCACTAAATGTATCCAAGGCAGTTATGACATAATCAACCTGTCGAATGTAGGATTCGATCGTATTGAGAGCGTTTGCTACTGTTTTTGGAGAATTATAGGTTGAAATAAAACTAGGGATTTCAAGCTGAATTGGGACTACTTCTATACCACCAAATTTCTCGAGATTCTGTCGAGCAATCTCAACTTTAGGCTGGAATACATCTTCTTTGTGGTATAACGCCTGACGATAGATATTATACCAATCGACAGATCCGTAATCTAACACAAATAACTTTTTTACCCCAATAGTGGCACAATGTAGAGCTAGCTCAGCACCTATAAGCCCAATACCTGCAATAAAAATCGACTTCTGATTAATCTCGGCGATTTTATACCCTGACATCTCAAATCGTTCAGTCCTTAATTTATAGATAGTATCGGGGTGTAATTCAGATGAACGGAACCAGATCGGGGTTTTCTCGTCTAACTTTTTCTCAATAATCGTTGTTAAAAGAATATCTTCTTCTAGAAATGTTTCTTTCGTTGGATTTTCTTTAAAAATTGTAAAAAAGATGGGAGGCGTAGATAAATTGTATTTAGCCATCAATTCTAGGGCAATATCTCTTAGTTTTTTTTCAGTTTCTGATAAAACAATTTCAAACGTATCGCCTGTATCTGCATTTTGAAAAAATAATTTCATTTAAGGTATCTCCTCTTGAGTAATTGTAATTTCTTCAAACGATATACCAGATAATTCGAGTATTTTTAATCCATAAAATTGAATAGTAGAAGGGGCTGAAAGGATGTAAATAAAAGATTCCTCCGAATTTCCGTGAAGTTTTCGGAAAAAATTGGCAATAAATATTTTTTGAAATTCAATTGGTGGATGAGCCACCAGATAATGTTTCCAAAATCCCAGAAGGGTACCATCTTCTAGATGTTCTTCAATTAGGGAAGGGCGATATTGATCAAGATTCAAAGTTTTATTATTAACCATTGTGATAATTCCAAGGGTCTCGCCTTTCTTAATTAACGATTTTAATTTTTTTTCAATATTATTTTTTTCTTTTTGAATTATTGTGAAAAATTCTTGGAAAGTAGATGTATCTTCAATGAGATCCAATAATTGGTCGACCTCATCGCGAATAATACCTAATTCATCAAAACAATTATCTAGTAATCCTGATTCCTGATTGTTCTGATAACTTTTAAGATCTTTTTTAATTATTTGGAGTTTTTCGATAATTTCATCAATTCGATTGATATCGTTCTCTCTGAGATAATATTTCAATTCACTTAAATTCATGAGTTGATATTCAAGATTTATCTGCATTGTAAAGGCAGATACTTGCGACATGTCCTCATTAAAAATTAAATGTATTCTAGGACATTGGAATTCTTTTGGATTATCAGTTTCAATAACCAATTTCTCTAAAAATAGCGTAGAAACATCAGTTGTAGAATAGGCAGGTTTCATCTTTCCTGGATGGACATGCCAGGTTCCAATATATTGTAAGGTAGGATTCTTTGAGAGGCGGTCTTCGACTTGTTGGAAACATTCCGCGCTTAATTTTAAACGAGTGGTAGTAGATTGAGCATTTTCATCCAAGATGAATTCTTTAATAGTGAAAATTCCATCATAAATACCAATTAAATAGCCTCCTATCTCTCGGAACTCTTGGCATTTTTTCAAAAATTCTTGAACCGCCTCTTTACACTTCGTTAAGGGTTCCGATGGCAGTTGAACTTGCATGAAATCACTTCACATCGCTTTATATTTGCTCGCCAATTCATCGGCTAAATATACTAAGGGATTAGAATATCGTTTATATTTTTGCCACACAAAGAGTCCTTTTCTTAGCGCAAAATTTAGAACTCCTTTATTATCGAAACAGACATCACGAATCGGAGGCGAACTCACAACAATGGGTGGTTTATCGGGATACCCTTCATTGTAAAGTATCTTCAAAACAATTACACGTCCCTTTTTATCCATAAAATGACCATAAACACCCTTAACCGGTTGATTTTCATCAAAAAGCTTCCATGTAGATTGGTAATATCCAGGTCGGGAGCATAAATCATAAGCATGTTCAGCAAAAATTCTTTTAGAAATCGCTTAGGCCTCCGATTGGTTCCGCTTCCCAATACAGTTTAGAAAATTTTTGTTTTTTCTTGAATTCGGAAACCTTTGTAAAGAGCCCGATGGTTTGGCGAGTGCCATTTTTATCAATGTAATGTAATTTTACCGTAACTTCATCCAATGAAATTCCGCGCCGAATGTTTTGAAAGTTCTGAACGTAAATCAGAATATCTCGTTCATATTTTTCTTTGAGCTGGTTTATTATATCATTGAAAGTGGTGGTTTCATCATATGATAAATAATCAGTTGTGCCCAATTGAGGACATTTTAATTCCAACGTGGTCTTTTTTATGATATCAGGCATACAAACAATCTTCTTTTTCCCTTTAAGATCCATAAATTTCTAAATTTGTTATATCTTATGGTATGATTTATGAGTAATTAAAATTCAAAAAAGTCTTGTTTTTAGTCCATCAAAATGAGAATCATAACTGAAAATATAATTTATATTTAAACGAGTCATGATGCTCAATATGGTACAATCGGTAAAACTCAATTGTCTATCTTTATATTTTAAAAAAAGTTTCCATGCCATATTAAAATCATCAATAGTGGTAAAAATTAGTCGAATTTTTTTAGATTTTAGAATATAATTACCAATATCTATAGATAATCTCTTATTTTGAGTTCTAACTAATGCTAAGGTAGTAGCTTCATCAAAAACATAATCAGATGTATAAATAGCGCCATATTCGCTCCTAAGAAGAGAATTCATTACTCTTTTTGCATTATTAAAATTAACATCGTCTTCATTTCTCACAGCTACAAATCCACTCGTATCAATAAATACGCCCAACTCATTCACCGATATAAATATTTATCTATTTCAATAGAGGCGTCTTTTATCCCCCATTTCAGAGGTTTTTCCAGCATTTTCCATGCATAATCTTCCTCAAATGATTCGGTCTCTTCTAATGAACCAAAAATATTTTCAACGAAATTAAGCGAAAATTTGATTAATTTTTCCAAAATTTCCTGTTGCGTGAGTTTTTTATGTTGTGTAATAAGTAATCGGGCTCTCAATTCCTCAATTTCTCTTTTCAATTTATCATTTATTTTTATAGTTGTTGTCATTTATTTACACCTACACCTCAATTCCTATTTTATTTATTATAGAAAAGAATACTTTTATACTTTTCCACTAGTATTCAGAATAAAAAAACTATTATTTTAATTTGGGTTAATATATCTTGAATTGAAATTTTAAACCAGTTGAAATTAGCAGAATAGTTGAGAACCCGTGAAGAAATTATATATAGGGTGTGGTGGGTGGGCTTATTGGCAAGTAGATCGCGTATATAGAGTGAATAGTACCCAGTTGGCTGATTATGCTACTGTTTTTAACTTTGTTGAGGTTAATAACACATTTTACCAAATTCCTCCTTTAGAACTGGTGCAATCATGGAGAAATCAAGTTCCACAAGAATTCCAGTTTGCAGTGAAATGTCATCGCCAGGTCTCCCACACACGACCACTTGTGCTTAATGAGAGCAATTTTAAAATTATGGAGAAAATGGAGAAAATTTGCAAGATCTTGAAAGCAATTGGATTAGTAATTCAAACACCTCATAACTTTCGTCCTACTGCCAAGAATTTAAGGCAAGCAGATAAATTTTTTTCGTATTTTAAAGATACATCTTTTGAATTAATCTGGGAACCGAGAGGGGAAGATTGGTTAAGCGGTCCAATAAAGGAGAAATTGAGTGAAATCTTATCTAAAAATAAGGTTACCCATTGTACGGATATTTCACGAAGCTTACCCCTCTATTCTGCAAATATCGCCTATACTCGAGTATTTGGGAAAGGACAAAGAAATCAGTGGCAATTTGACGATGAAGAGATTAGATTGCTTCATGAAAGGGCGCTGGAATTACCTGGTTCTGCTACATATGTTACATTTCATACTCAACGACAGACGCATGACGCAGCACGTTTAAAAGCCTTCGATGAAACAGGACGATTAATTAATACAACTGGAAAATATGAAATCAATTCAATGATGGTTGCTATCGATGAATATCGAAAATATCCTATTACAAAACAGGAGTTATTAGCAGCTCATGGCTGGAAAATTATTGATATTTCGGAAAATAAACGCATACGTGCCCAAAAAATTTTAGAAAAATTGCCAAATATTGAATTCAAAACGAAAAATGAACTGAAATTCTACCTTGAGAGAATATTTAGAGGAAAAGAACATAAAAAGCTAGAAGAATTTGATAGATAAATAATAAATAATTAAGGAATGAATTTATTTATTAGAAAATATATAACATAATACTAAATAATGAAAAATGATAGATAAGAATAATATCATTCTAAATAATACCGGATTTTAACATAATTTATTTAACAACGAACAAGTTCAAAAGGATGTAATAAGGTATTGGGATTTGCGATTCAAGTCTTAACATTGTAATAAGTATAGATGGCAAGACCTCCAACCATGATGAAGAGCGGTATAAAGGCTGGGAAAAATCCAAGGATTTGAGTGAGAGTTGCTTTCCCTGCAGTTGTATCTAGCAGAACTCCTAATCCAAAAATAAGCAATCCAAGAATACTCATTATAGCTCTTCTGCGAATTTCCCCGCTACTTTTAAAGAACAGATAGAAATAGAGGATAACTACTCCAAGGAGAGCTAAAGGCATTGTGATATAGGTAGTCCATCGCGAGAAATTCACATCTTGTGAAACGAGAGCGATGATTAGCCCACTTGCAGCAATAATGGAGAAAATGTATCGGGATTTGACTAAGTAGGTCTCCACGACTAGTAAAAGGAAAATAATTGCTAAAATCCCTACAAGTGCTGAAATTTTCCACAACAGAAAAAATAACGATTCATCAACGAAAAGGACAACATCTTCGGGAAGTTCGGGGGAAAAATAATCTGCTGCCAGAAAAAGCAGACGCGTCATGCCGAAACATAGGACAAATAACCCTTGTCCTAAGAGAACCATCCTAGTTGATTTCAAATCGGCATTTCTTCGATGGTTCCAGAAATAACCCGCAAATAATATACAAAACATAGCAGTAGTTATT
>SUPS01000012.1:0-5139 GCA_005191415.1 Candidatus Helarchaeota ASGARD archaeon Hel_GB_A | reverse complement strand
TCACCCTTGACGATTACCAGATTTATTAGTTGGTTTTTTAACTTTTATCTTTTCTTGTAATGAATCAATATTTTTTTCGCAGAGTTTTTCGCCAACAAGATCTTTTAGTTGTTTTTTTAGCTTTAAGGCTTGTTTGAAATAGAATAAGGCATCATTATAGAGTCCTAATTGGGAATACAAAACGCCCAATTGCAAGAGTAAGTCAGATTCCGATCTTTTATCACCTAACAGACGAAATAACCCTAAACTTTTATGGTAGTAGGTTTCTGCTTCCTTAAGGTTTCCTTTTTTGGCGTGAATTTCGGCAAGACCCCTGTAGCATTCCGAAGACCCCTCAATAAAATCAGTAATATTTGCGATTTTTATGCCTATTTTGTAGAAAGATAATGCTGAATCTAAGTCACCTTTTAGCAGGTATGTACCTCCTAAATTGGCGAGTACCGTTACTTCTAAGTCTTTATCTTTTAATTGATTTTGAATTATGTGCAAGCTCTTCATCATCATGTTGATGGATTCATCATATTTTTTCTGGAGTGATAGAGTCAAGCCAATATCAAGGTAAGCTTGGGCGATACCAAAATTATCATTCAGTTCGGTAATTATCTTTAAAAAATTATTGAATTCTTGTAAAGCTTCATTATACTGCTTTTCATTTCGATATGCTAATCCTAAAAAAGAATAACAGAGGGCAAGCATTTCCTCGTTCTTTGTTTCTTGGAGTAATTGTAATGATTTTTTCAATTTTGGGATTGCTTTTATAGATTTACCTTCCTCTGTCAAGAGAATGCCCTCTCGCAGGATTTTTACAGCTTTCTGCACCGAATCAGCCCGTATTATTTTTCTCATTTCTACTTATTTGGAGCTCCGTTTTTAATTTTAATCTTTTAATTCGTTAAAATTTTTAACCATGAGAAATTTTTAATAAAAAGTCAGAAGATCTGAGTACTTACAGGTGATCTGATGACAATAAAAATCGGAGTACTCTCTGATACACATATACCTACTCGGGCTAGCAATCTACCAGAAGAAATTTTCGAAATTTTTCAAAATGTGCAATATATTATTCATGCAGGCGATTATGTAAGCCTTTCAGTGATTGAAGAATTAGAAAAAATTGCACCAGTCATTGGATGTCATGGAAATATGGACCCTTATAATCTTAAGAATCAACTTCCGAGAATTGCAACTTTAGAGGTAGAAGAAAATATTATTAAAATCATTCATGACCTTAGCGGACGGTCTCAACTCAAAAAATTGCAAAAATCAGGACCTGTAGATATAATAATTCATGGACATACTCATCGAATGTCGGTTGAAAAGTTGGAATCCGTTCTTATTTTGAATCCTGGCTCTGCAACAAACTCATTTTTGACCCCTGATTCCGTTGGACTCCTCTATCTTGCCCCAAATGATGTTGATTACGAATTAATTGAATTAAAATAGAAGATTCAGAATAATTAATTATCCTAGCTCATAAACTTAATAAGTTAAAATTCATGATTTAGCTTCATAAACAAAAGTTTTTGGAGTGTTTACTGAATGGCGCACCGATACAATTTCAAGATTGCGGTTATAGGGTTCTCAGGAGTGGGTAAAACAAGCTTGATCAACCAATTTATCTCAAAAAAGTTTGAGAAGGATTATATTAGCACGATTGGAGTAAATATTCTTATAAAAGATGTGGAGATAGAAGTAGAAGGATCTCAATATTCCGTACAGCTTATGTTTTGGGATATTGGAGGACAAGAAAAATATACTAATGTTCGTCATATGTTCTATAAAGGGGCAAATGGAGCAATTATTGTATATGATACAACTCGTCCCAATACATTTCTCGAAATCCCCAAATATTTAGAGGATTTAGAAGAATATTTGCAGAAAAAGATTCCTTTTATCCTATTAGGAAATAAGATTGATTTAAAGGATTTATATCGAGTTCAGAGGGAAAATGCAGAAGAGTTAGCAAAAACAACGAATGCGGTTGCCTTCTTTGAAACATCCGCAAAAACCGGAGAAAATGTTGAGAAATCTTTCCATCTTCTTGCGGAAATTTGTTTAAAAAATGCTTTAAAGTAGTTATCTATCTCATTTTTCCTTACCAATAAATCCCGTCTATTTCTATTACCTATATTTATCAAACAATTTAATAAAGGAGAGAGACAACAAATAGTGTATCAAACAATATAAGAAGTAGATAACAATGTCAGAAGAAAAAGAACGAGAGGCGCGAATCCAGGCATTAATCGAAGGCAAGGTTCCGGTAGAACTTGCAAAGGGAAAATTAATTGTATTGATTGGATCTTGGGTGTTATTCATCTTTATTGGCGTTTTAGCTCTATTAGACTTATTAGGACCTCAAGCAGCACTGATTGCTACAATATTTTCTGCGACTTTATATGGGGTATATGCATATATTGTGCCATGTATCATTCTATTTGTGATCGCTACTGCAGCAATTGTAGGGACTGTTTGGTTAATGATATATTTACTTCGTAGACATGGCTATTCACTCCTTAAATTTTCAATAATATTCTTTGTCATCTTAGAATGGGTCATATTCTTTGTAGCGCTTGTCTTCTTCGGGTGGCAGACGCAATTAATTTTTCTACTATTAACCGCAGCAGTTGGGACAATTCTGGCGGTTCTATATTTTACGGTCTGGAAAATGCGACTTGAATTAGCAGGTGGAATATTAACTATTACAGGACAAGTCACGAAAGAAGAAAAGGAGCTTTTGGTCCCAGGTTATTTAAAGGTAATATTTATCGGCATACTCTCAATGTTCGGGACAATTATTGGAATTGATCTCTTTATTCATATGGTACCTCCCACGGGAGAAATATTCTGGTGGCATTATGTCGTTACGATTTGTTATTTCTTCTTGTTATTCTTGTATCTCTACATTAATACCTATTTCTTCAATGCGATAACTACTGCGATTACTTACATTTGGTATCGTAAGAAGGACCCGACATTTCACGATGGGGTCGCAATTGCAACGTACCAACTTCCAGATATTGCGGTATTTGCGGCGTTCTCTGCCATTATTAGAGTTATCCGAATGGTTCTTCAATCTCTTGCGAAAAAAAGTGGAACAAAACCTAGCTGGACAGGGGGAGGATTTCGTTTGGCAGACGGCATTATCGGTACAGTGTGGTATTATGTAAATTACTTCACGCTTCCATCAATTGTTATCGAGGATGTAAAGGCGACTACAGCTATCAAACGTTCAGCGCACCGATTATTCGATAATTGGGTCGATGTTCTCCTAAAGGAATGGGGAATTAGTTCAGTCTTTAATTTGCTTCAATTCCTGATAATTATACTCTTTGCTGGTGCTGGAGCACTGTTTGGTGCCTTAATAAGTTGGATTTACGGTCTTGATCTCGTAGTTTTAATCATTGTTGGCGTGATTCTCTTTCTATTCATGTCTACATTAGTTTCAAAGCCTTTCTTGAACCTTCTTAACGATGTATATCTTACATTTCTCTTTGGCTTCGTCATTGATAAGGAGTCGAACTTTAAATACGAAAATAATTTACCAGCTGAGCTGAATGAAAAATTAAGAGAATGGTTCGCAGCGCATCCTGCAGTTCGACGTTGCCAGAAATGTTTTGCAAAAGTGCCAGAAGGTGCCACATCTTGTCCAAAATGTGGCGCACCCTATCCTTAATTCCTTATTTTTTTTATTGGAGATAAATTATTTATTGGGAAATTTTTTTAATATTTTCACAAATAGCATTTCCATATTCTGAGCATTTGATTGGTGTCACATTGTCCATTAAGCGGGCGAGGTCGTATGTTACACGTTTTTCTTGGATCGTTTTGGCAATAGCCTTTTCAATCAATTGCGCTGGCTCATTCCAATCCATATATTGAAGCATAAGCACGCCAGAAAGAATGAGTGAAGTCGGATTGACCTTATCCATTCCAGTGTATTTTGGTGCAGAGCCATGAGTTGCTTCAAAAAGTCCTATAAAATCACCAATATTTGCCCCTGGGGCAATACCTAAGCCGCCTATCTGAGCTGCACATGCATCTGATAAATAATCACCATTTAGATTTGGAGTTGCGATCACATCATATTCATCAGTACGGGTCAATATTTGTTGAAACATACTGTCTGCAATACGATCTTTGATTAATATTTTGTTTTCAGGCATTTTTCCATTAAATTCGTTCCATAGCTCATCTTCTGTAATGATCGCATCTCTGAACTCCTCTTTAGCTACCTCATAACCCCAGTCGCGAAATGCACCCTCTGTATATTTCATAATATTTCCTTTATGGACCAATGTCACACTTTTTCGATGGTATTTAATCGCATATTTTATGGCTGCTCGGACAAGACGCTTTGTGCGGAAAATACTAATTGGCTTAATCCCAATACCTGAATCTTTAGGGATAGCAATTCCAAATGTTTTTTGTAAAAAGTTTATTAATTCATTAGCTTCAGACGAACCCTCCTGCCATTCAATCCCAGCATAAACATCTTCCGTGTTTTCTCGAAAAATAACAACATCCATCTTTTCAGGGTGCCGCACAGGACTTGGCACTCCAGGGTAATATTTTACTGGGCGGATACAAGAATATAAATCCAATTTTTGGCGCAGGGTCACATTTAAGCTCCGATAGCCTCCCGCTACTGGAGTAGTTAAAGGGCCTTTTAACGCAATAATAAAATATTCAATGGCTTTAAAGGTATCTTCTGGCAATACTTCACCATAAATTTTTTGCGCCTTTTCGCCAGCGTAAATTTCAAACCAGATAATTTTCTTAGTACCTTTATAGGCACATTCAATAGCGGTATCCAATACTTTTTTGGCTACGGGCGTAATATCTGATCCGATACCATCGCCTTCAATAAATGGAATAATAGGAGTGTCAGGTATAATTAATTGATTTCCTTTTATAGTAATTCGTTCGCCTTCACCTTTTGGGATATCCAATTTATCGAACATTGTAAATGACACCTCTAACTAAAGTTCAGTATACAAGATAAAATTACGTTTTATATTTTACCTCAATCGAATGATTAGTTAAGAAATCTTATTCCAAGATATTTTTCTATCTATTAAATAATAGGAACGTTATTAAAATTTTGATGTAATGCGATTCTGAATTTTCTAATCAAATTAT
>SUPS01000202.1 GCA_005191415.1 Candidatus Helarchaeota ASGARD archaeon Hel_GB_A | reverse complement strand
TGATTATTGCTAAAAATAAAAAAAGCCATTTCCGGATTAAGTCTAATAGCTATGGATGAGGGTATTATCGATTTGATTTCATATTCCAGAGGGGTGTAACTTTTCTAAAATAGGCTCAATTTACGCTGGAAAGGTAATAATCAGGTTATAAGGAGCAATGTCTTCTTCTTTTAGGAATTTAGGCAAGGGGCTTCTCTGCTGAAAAAATATTTCAAGGGGATTAGGCTCCTAGTTTAGGAGAAGGGATAAGGTTCTCATCGCCTTTATTGTTAAGCATGTTAGGTTTTTATTCTACCATCATCTGAATATACCTGAAAAGTATTGCTGTGGTTTATTCAACATGTTTAGGGGAGATAAGTGTTATATTATGAAGTGTGTGGTAACAGGGGACGGGCGGATAGATACATGGAATTTAATTACGAAATATGTGGCGTCACCGCACTTTTTAAATGCGAGGGGTGTATTAGGAGTAGATATCGGATTTCTAGAAGTAGTTCTTGATAACGTTTATGTGAAGGTAGGAATTTGGGATTTATCACCCGAGTTTCGATTTCAGTATTTTAGACCTTCATTTTATCGCGGTGCGTTTTGTGTTGCCGTATTTTTCGATTTAAGTCAAGAGCGTGGTGTAGAAAGATTTATTCGTAATAAACTGAAGGAAGCATCTTCTGCCTTAGAGGGATGTCCATTTCTGTTCTTTGGATGCAATGCTGAGGCAAATTCAGATCGCTCCAATATCGGCAAGCTAATTCAAGAATTGTGTGATCAGCATAGAGAAGTGTTATATTACGAAATTGGTTCGGATCAGCTAGAATGGCGTTTTTTATTAACAAAAATAATTAATTCAATGCTCCATTTTATAGGGATCAAGTTTGGACCAGAAGAGGCAATTGCCAATTCATTAATTCCTTGGGAAGAAAAGATTCGAGCTCGTGAAGCTGAGCGGCAAAGACAGTTGGATATAATGAAAACGATTCTTGCGGGCTTGGGCTATTCTGTTTCAGACAATTCCCAGGTGAAGATTCTGAATCATCATGGGCTTTTTATAATAGATCTCGTTCGGGGAAATGTGAATTTTGTCCCAGCTTGGTGTAGAGATTGCAACAATTCTGGGTGTTTTTCGCGAATTAAAAGAGAGAAAAAAAAGTTGTGCATTATTTCTGAATCAGATGGTTGGTCTAATGTTGATCTTAGTAAGGAAAATTTAGAGGTTATGGCAAAAATTTTTGCGATTGCGGAAGATAATTTACCATCTTCGGTAATCAGGCAAATCAAAGAGATTTGTCCAGGTCCTATTGAGAGGGATTTAAGTCCAGATTCCTCTAAGACTAATCGATTCTCTCGAGGTATACTTTCTATCAATGCTGAGTCTTTACCTCAGAGGCAAGGCGTTCGTGATTCTGCTGCATCGCCTCAGAATGTAATTACGCCAGAGGAGGCGCGGACCTTACTCCGTAATTGTACCATCAGATTTCGCCAAGGCTTGTTACCGTACTCTTTGTATCTTACGCTAAAGCAGAGATATGAAGAAATACTCAAAAGAGGATAACTATTATGCTGGAACGAGTAAAGTCTACTGATAAATTAGCTGGACTTTTAACGGTACGCGGAGGAACCCCCCCAGAGCGATTTGAATTCTTTGTAAAAGAAGGGATTCATGAGTTTCACCGTTGTGTAAATCGATTGGAATGTAGTTATTCGCCTTGGATTTTCCAGATTCTCATTGATGAAGGCTGTAATCAGAATTGCATCCATTGTTTTTTTGGTCCGAGAGAACGCTGGCAGACGCCTTCACATGAGACGACTTACCAAATAGGGATAGCGATAGCCAAACAAGGGTATTTCCCGGATGCATACCCGACTGAACCGCTGATGAGTAAGAAAAGCCTCCTGAATTTTAGCACCTTCATGTTGTCCTCTAAGACCCCTTTCGTCACCAATGGGACAGCGCCTTTGGCACGGCGATCCGCTCGTTGGTTGTATAGAAAGTTGAAAAATTTGAAAATTCGCAAAGTGTATATTTCACTTCACGGTGCGAATCCTGAAACCCACGACTTTCTCACGCAAACGCCAGGCAGCTTTGAAACGGCATTAGAAACCTTAGGGAAATTGGGAAAAATGGCTCAGATCCACGGGCAAATGCAGCTTGGGCTAAATGTAGTAGTCCATCGCGAGAATATTACCGAATTACCCGGAATTTTCAAACTTGCCGCTGAAAACAATGTCAGTATGATTTTTATTATTAAATTAATCAAGCCCCCCTTCAGCCAGATCCCCTCCAACTGGGAGATGAATCGCCAAGCGACTGGTGATGCACTGCTGGAAATCAGTAAATTGCGGTTATCTTATCGAAACCGTATTTATGTTGAGCTGGCTCCTTCATGGGGGTTAAACTTTCATACCAGTGGCATTTGGCGGTACTTATATGGGGGCGGAATTAACTATTGTCCTATTGGGCTTCGTTTTGCCGTTCACCCAGGACGAAGAGAAATCTACCCCTGCATGACGACAGTAGGGGCCCCCGAAGCGAAGTGCGGCCAACTCATCGGAGATACATACCGCGTCCAATTCAATTCTGAAGCGCGGTTATTGATGCATTTCCATAAAGATTGGAACTCGAAAGCCTATGGTAGCTGCGCCCCTGAGAATTGCCCTTATTCGGTATTGTGCCATGGAGCATGTCGCGCAACCGCCTTAGCCTCCCACACTCTCGGAACACCATCTGCCCTCTTCGCACCCTTCCCAGATTGCATCACACCCCTCCTCGAAGAACTCTCTTGAGCAACGTGGTGAGATGATAACTGTACCGTGGGAATTCAATTAAAAATCCAATTTTGCTTAATGAAAAGGTATGTAACCAATGCGGAATCGCATAAAATTAACCTACTCGTCTAAATCGGAAGGAATATATTTACGCATTCAACGGAATCTTTTGGGCAAAGGTGTCAAGTAACAGAAGGAAAATGATTAAATTAATATTTTAGGGTTATAGGTCCCGATTTAGAATTTTCTTAATATGAAATCGATCAAGGCGAAAGCTATGCGGGAGTCCTCTAGGTAGGGTCGAAGATAGGATAGTTTGGGCGCGATTGTTGGTTCTATGTAATGGTGTTTCTCCGATACCTAGTTGAAGGACTTCAATCAGATGATAAAGAGGTAAATGTGGGGAAATTAGTTTCTTAGCAATGTTTAGATACCAATTGCAACCTCCGCAGTAATTGACTGCGAAATCAGGCTTCACCTTTAATAGTTCTTTTAACCGAGTGCGGGCATTTTTGAAGGTATAAAGGATACTGTAATTTGCGGCAGCGGCGCCAATACCGCAGCAGAGCGCATTTTCACGCGTGTGTTCGGGTTCTAGGATGGTTACATCTAAAGTCGCAAGAAGTTCTCGAACCCGATTGAAGAAGTGATCTCCTGAGGCTTTCGCCCAGCAATTATCATGGAGAACTGCTTTTTTCTTAATTGGAATAATATCGAATTTGTCTTCTTGAAAAAGATTCCAAAGCCAATCGATGAGCGAGATAACCTTAAAATCAAATTCAATCCCATAAAGCTTGGGGTACACTTCCGAAAACATATGATAGCCCCCAAGACAGGGCATGATTAATTCTTTAAAACCCATTCGCTCAAATTGTTGTTGGAGATGAAGTCCAACGATTTGCACGGCATTTAAGCAGCCCATTCGGTATAGAGGTTCACCACAACACAGTTCTAAAGAGCCGAAGATCGGAACATTCTCGAAAAGTTTAGACTTCAGAAGGAAAGGTTGAAGAAGAAGATTACAGCCAGTATAAAGCATTGTTTCGTGTCCTGGTGGGTTTTTCCAATTCTGGTGCCATTGATTAATGAGAAGTTGTTCGTCTTTTGGTAATTTTTTCATAGTTATCGTGTATAAATTGGGAAAGTGATATGGGAGCGCAAGTCGAGCGCGATATGGGAGACCATTACGAAGATAACGTTTATACCAGCTTGATAAAATTAATGCGTAAGGGTTACAATTCTGGGGACAGTAATAATTACAAGCCATACAGCTGGTACAGCGGTTTAGAATAGTCGGCGATTGCCCTAATTCTGCCAACTTTTTAATTTCCCTTTGAGCAGTCTTTAAAGGTAATTTCAGCACAGGACATTTATGAAAACAAAGCCCACAAAAATTACAAGTATCTTTGTGAAATTCATCTAAAAATTGATAATTTTTCAATCGCATTATTTTAACTTCGATTTTTTAGAGAAAAATTTTGTGACGGTTAAAATGTGAAATATCTTGTAATTCGTAACGGTTCAATATAGTTAGTTTTTAGAAATTTATAAAAAAATATTTTAGTTTTTAGAAATTTATAAAAAAATATTAAATGTTTTTCATATCTTCAATTAAACGATCAAACTTGAAAGGTTTTAAATAAAAATTTGTTATTCCTATAGAAAATGCTTCATCTTTGATTGCTGAATCAGCACTAGTAAGCATTATTTTTACGGTGGGGTCTAGTTCTAATATTTCTTTGGCTGTTTCAAGGCCATTTTTCAGGGGCATCCGGTAATCCATTAAAATTATGTCTGGTTTTTCCGGTAAGGTCTTGTAGAGTTTGATAGCTTCAGCTCCATTACTCGCCATCGCACTTATTTTAAATCCATTTCGGGATAATAATCGATTGTAAAGAATACGAATTGAATCGTCATCCTCGATAATGAAGACAGATTTCACAACAATCCACATCCTCCAATGAATAAAGATGTTTCAACATTAGATTACAGGGAAAATTATAGACCCAAATTAATTTTGAGATGGTTAAGATAATTCTAGTAGATTGATTTAGAAAAAAATGTAAACAAATTGATTTTAATTTGCATATTAATTCGTGAATGAGAAATAGAATTCTAAAATTCTTGTAAACCATTAACATGGTTATTATTGACCTCCCTATCGGTCCCATAAGGCTCATCAAGAGTATTTTTTTTAATTAATTTTTATTTTTAATCTATTATTGGGTATTGTGGCTTTTTTTTCTCTTGTGAAGAGACACTTAACCCCTTATTAACGCATTTAAAGAAAACATTTAATTATTAGTTTCTTTTTGATGGTCTCGTTCATAAAAAAGTATGGTTCATTATTTTTAAGTCTTGGGATTTTTACTTAGTATTAAATTATTGTGTTATAGTAGATATATTCAGTATAAATGAAATAAATTGAACATTATTTATTATTTTTTTCATTCAGCATCCGTAGGATATCCCAATAAGCACCGCGATATCCTTCTTTGATTGCATTTACAAGTATTAGATTTTCATTATAATTATAATTTTGTGTCTGTTCTGCAGGATCTGCGAAAAACCACATAGGATCTTTCCCGACTAGTCGAGAGAGGTAATTAAATACAGATTTTCCGCCAATTTCTGAGGAGAGATAATATAATGGTTTTAAGAAATTAGGATTATTTTCTTTTATACCATATAAATTAGGGTTTTTTGGAATAGGACCTTCTTCCTTAATGATTTTTGCAAGTTCGGTTCTTGGATAAACGCGGACCCCAATAGACAGTCCCGCTCGATCAGGACCAATTTCTTGGATTAATTCGATGGTTGTTTTAAGAGAAGTTTTCGTTTCACCAGGAGCGCCGATAAGTAAATCAAACATAAGGGTAATTTGGTTAGTTCGGCAGAGCTCAGCTATTCGGATAATATCGCCAACTTTGTGAGACCTTCGGAGGTGGCGGAGCATCTCATCATCACCGCTATCGATTCCAAAATTAATTCCAGCACATCCTGCTTTCTTCATCAACATAGCGAGCTCTTCATCGAACGGTCGCGGACTGCAATAGGCATACCATGTCATATGGCGGTGTAATTCTGAATCAATAAGCGCACGGCAGACATTTTTTGCGTGGTCCAAGGGGTTATTGAATTCGCTATCACACAGATGAAAGCAATTCACACCTTGATTAATGAGGGCTTTAAATTCGGCACAAACTGATTCTGGGTCCCTTACGCGAATAATCCGCCCTTTGCACAAAGGATCGGCACAATAGATACATTTTTGATCACATCCTCGCTTAGTTTCGATATTGCCTTGACCCCCTTCATTAAAGTAACGAAAATTATTGATTAAATGGCGAGGAGGTTGGAATTTTGTGAGATTGACATATTTAATGGGATTGCAGACAATCTGATTTTCAATACGGTAAAGGAGGTTGGGAATATTTTGGAAATTATGATTCGTTTGGAGGGCTTGAAGGAAAAGGGGGAGGGCATCTTCGCCATCTTGTTGTATTCCAAAATCGGCACCTACATATTCCATTATCGCTTCAGGGGCGATGGAAAATCCTACACCACCTACAATGATGGGGGATTTTTGGATTGATTTCAAATAAGTTATTAATTCCTTTATTTCATCTAAGAAAAAAGCTTGTCCTTGAAACATGCAGGTATCTGTATTTCGGATGGTAATTCCAATGGCAAGTGGCAATTTTTCCCTGAAATAGGCATTCAAAGCATCTTTTAAATCGGTAAATGCATGATCAATGAGATCGACTTGAAATCCTGCTCGGTTCAAGGCATAGCCTAGGTAATCAAATGCGATAGGTCCTACAACTGGTTTAATCCGCAAAGGATTAATCAGAAGAATCGTAGATTTTTCGATCACAAATAAAATTTAAAGTACAATTAATTAAAAATTATTTATTTTTCTATCACAAATAATTTTTAAAGTACTATTAATTAAAAATTATGGCTTATTTTTGGTTCATTTTTATAAAAGATTGGAGTTAATGGATTTTAATTCTTGAATTCTTTTCTAATTGTAAAATAGTTCATTTAAAGTCATAAAATATACCATTTAAATAACCAAGCCTCTATGGTTTTAATTAGAAATCGAAAGGAATGAATTTATTTGGATCCATTTTATGGTATATTCAATCTTGCGCTTGGAATTTTATTCTTATTTATTATCCCCTTTATGGGACAGGTAGCAAGACAAAATTATCGAGATAAAATATGGAATGGGGTTGCATCCATTCTTTTTGGAATCATAATTTGTCTTATAATAGGGATTTATTTCGTAAGTAACGCCGTTTTTATTTATATTAACTCTTGGACATTTACTGATCCTCTCGAAAAACTTCAATATGTTCAAAATCAGTTCTGTCAAGTCGGTTTATTTTCCTATCCTATTGCCTGTTATGTGCTTTTCGCATGTTTATTTTTTTTAATGGCGATTGGTACGTATATTATTTATATAAACCATTACAAAAGAGTTAAAAGCCCTGGAGAACGAGCAACGGACGCGACCCACCCATTGGATTTGGAATTATCCAGAAAAGTTTTTCATATTGGATTAATTGGTATAGTTATTTGCTATATTGTAATAGGACGAGTAGTTCTTATGGGGATTTTTGGCTATTTAAGCAATTTATTTAGTTTTGAAAAATTCTTAGGCAATTTTATTCCCTATTATGATCTTGAGTTTAATGAGATATTGCCGTATATGGGACAACAAATAACAATGCTCGCCTTGATGATGATATTCTTCTTCGTTTTATTTACAGATTTTGTCCGCTTATATGAACCAAGGTA
>SUPS01000011.1:23415-31321 GCA_005191415.1 Candidatus Helarchaeota ASGARD archaeon Hel_GB_A | reverse complement strand
AATTCAATCGTTCCGCAAGTTCAGTTAATGTTATCCTTCGGGGAATTTCATAGTACCCCAATTTAACAGCCAAATCTAGAACTTCCGATTGCCTCTCTGTAAATTTAGTTTCCTCTTTATATTTTCCAAGACTTTTTAATTCAAATCGTATTCCCTTTTCTTTGAGTAATTGGTTAAAGCGAGTGATTTTTTCATGCGGGGCAAGAATTTCCCATTTTGCAACGCCATTTTTTATAATTACTGGCATTTTGAGAATCACTTCACTTTTAATTAATGATATGAGGAGCCATGGATCATTAGTTTTTACGTTGACTATTTTCGAATTTGGTGCATCAGAAATTAAATATAATTCAATGGATGAAGGATGTGTCTTGATTTCTTTCAATATTTGCTCCAAGTTAGAACCAGAAATCTTGAAAAGCGCATTTCCTATCATTTGTTCAGTGGGAAGTATGGATAACACCTCAAAAGTAGTATCGGGGTACTTTTTACTGAGCGCCGCTATCCATAATTCATCTGGTAAGAAGATATTGAACTTTGCTTTCATTACTTCAGTCATAAGGCGTAACCAAGAAAAATGGAATAAATTCTTAAATCATTTAATTTATATTACAAATATTTAAAAATTTGGAGGCTTTACATGAGGATCATTATCGTTGGAAGCGGAATAGGCGGAAGTGGATTAGGTGCTTTAATTGCCAAAGAAACGCCACACGAAGTTTATTTGTTTGAGCGAGACGTTATCCTTGGAGGTCGTTGTGGTTCTTATACAAAAAAAGATGATAAGGGTCGGACTTGGAAATTTGATATTGGATGCCATATTTTTTCAACCTGCGATAAGGGACCATTAGGCGAAATTGCGACCCGCTGTGGGAAGGTAATTGACTGGAGTTATACCAAAGATCCTGGACCTCGTGTAAATGTGATGGGAATGGAATTGTCTGGATTGGCTAAGAGTCCTAAAAAGCAGAAAACTAAGAAGGGGAAAAAGAAAAAAAAGAATATGACAGAATATCTGAGAACCATTAAAATTGAAAATACTTGGCAGTATGATGAGATTCCACTAATCGATTTCTTAAATGAATTTTATGGTCCTAAAAAAGAAGCGGTCCTAAAATTAATGTATTGTATGAATGCAGGGGTGATGTTTGGGACATCCCCTACAGAAACATCCACAGGAGAATTTTTACGTTGCATGGCGGATAACTATCAGAAGATGTCAATGGGATATCCTATCGGAGGAACGGGGGTTATTCCAGAAACCTATTGTGATGTGATTAAAGAAAATGGTGGAAAAGTATTTATAGGGAAAGAAGGGCGTGTCAAGAGGGTTATTATTGAAGATAATGAAGTAAAAGGGATTGAAGCGGGACCTGATAATGAATTCTTTGAAGCGGATATGGTAATTGCTAATTCTGACATAAAGACTACCGTGTTTAAATTAGTTGGCGAAAAATACTTTCCAAAAGAATATTTAGAATATATTCAAAACTTGAAATGGGGAGGTCAAGTCTGTTCCGTCAAAATAGGAATTGATACTATAATAACGAAGCATAAAATGCTAACATATATCCCAAAAGTAGAGAAAGATAGTAACCTTCAGCAGATGCTTGCGAATCCAGAGAATATAGGGAAAATAGATTTTGGAGATCAAGGAGTACCGGAAAAAACTGCGCTTTTAATCGTGCCAATTAGCAACCATGATCCAGCACTCGCCCCAGAAGGATGTCAAAATATCCATGCGGTCACGCCAACTGCGTTCGGGACTATCATCAAATGGAGTAAGGCAGACGAGAAAAAATGGGAACAAGCTTGCCTCAATACATTTGCTTCTTTATGGCCTGACATTGAAGATCATATCGTTTTAGAGGAATACATTTCAACCAGTCATTTAGAAGCGCGATTCGGAAAAGAAGGAGCGGGCACTGGGATTGCCCAATCTATTGACCAAGTCGGGAAAAAGCGACCTTCCATGATTTCACCAATAAAGGGACTATATTATTGTTCAGGGGATGCTGGTGGCTGGGGGATTGGAACCGAACTCCCTGCTCGTGCGGCTCTTGAATTATTTGAAATATTTAAAACTAATAATTTTTCAAATGAAAAAATTTTTTCAAATATTACATCGTAGCATTCCGTAACGATATTTTTTATTCTAAAAAAGGCTTGAAGGGCTATATTTTTGGGCGGAGTTTCAGGATACGATATGCATTATTAGCAAGAATATTTTCTTTGTCTTCATCTTCGAGTGAAGGAAAGCCAAAAGGTTTTACGATGAATGGGATTTTCATTTTGCGTAGATAAACCAACCATTCTTGTGCAGGGGCTGTAAGTTCCCACCACGGCCAATCTGAACCAAAAAGGAGTTTTTCAGAGCCGAAAGTCTCTTTCAACATACCCAGAAACTGAGTAAATACCATTTCTGGCATTTTTCGGCTCACAAATTGCGAATCATAACCTGTTAAATCCGCCATTATATGGTTTGTATGACGAATTGCCACTTTCATAAGGTCTGTATTCATTTGAGAAAATGGGCAGAAGATAAAACTCTGCTTATCAAATTTGGACAGGAGTTCATCCAATTGGTAAATTTCAGTAAAGAGTTGGAGAGGACGCGGAACCACACCAGTATCATGAATAACAACAGGGACTTCATATTTTTCTGCGATTTGAATCATTGGTTCTATGTTAGGATGTGTAAAGGAGAATCCCGTTGAAGGAGTAAAAAGAATTCCCTTACAATCACATTGCCCTAACGTATATTCGAGCAGATCTAACGCTTTTGAGCCATGTCGTGGATCAGGTCCTGCAAAAGCATAGAAAAAATCGGAAAACTCATCACATATATTGATAACATATTTCATATAGGCTTCGTAGGATATCTTCATTTTGACAGAAGTAAATGAATAATCAATTGGGAAAATTACAGCATGTCTAATGGCGAATTCTTTGTGTTTCTCTTTTTCTGGCTCGATAGTCTCTAAATATTTTTCAGGAGTATAATTTTCATTTGGAAAATTCTTTTCATTAACCATTATAGCAAAATTATTGAGCATAGCCTTGAATTCGTTTGATAAAAATTCTTTCTTCCAAAAATGCACGTGAAAATCGATAGTCTCCAGCATAATAACACGCATTCTTAAGAAAAATACTTTTAATTGAGAACTGAATTTAAAGATATAAATTTTTTTAAGAATAAAAAACAGATATTTTTTTGATGACTACTCTCCCATTAAAGGATGTTCCGTTAAGGTATCGAAAAGCTACGGGTAAAATTTATTTCAAAGTTAGTGATCTCCTTCGGTTCCCAGAGTGGCCAGAAAGTCCACTTATTGAATTAATTGAGGGTGATTTATATTTGGTTTCTTCTCCAACTCCTCAACATCAGGCTATTTCTTCAGAGATTCTTTATCAAATCAAGGCTTTTTTGCGTAAAAATCCAGTAGGGCAGGTATTTTGTGCGCCAATAGATGTTGTATTATCAGAAGAAGATTCAGTAATTCCAGATATTACTTTTATTGGTAAAGAACAACAAGAGATAATTAAAGAAAAAAATATTCAGGGTGCACCACTTTGGATCATCGAAATTGTCTCAACTAACAGGGAATTAGATTATACTGTAAAAAAAAGATTATATGCACGATTTGGAGTTAAAGAATATTGGATCATTGATCATAAGAAACAGAAAATAGTAAAATATATTCTGAAGAAGAAATCTTCCTATTTGGCTGAAGAATTTCCCTTTACAGCAGCTATTCAAGTATCAAATATTAAAGGATTATCGATTCAACTAAAAGGATTATTTTAAAAAACGACTGATATTTAAAACTAAAAAAAGAGGAAAAAATTAAGTTCTAAGATAAGAGGGGAATTCAAAAGCATCCATAGGGGGGCATCCATGAAAAGCGATCCAGCGTTTTTCGGACCATTGCCCTTCTTCATGGGTTTGTATTGCGCGTAATTGTTTTATTTTTCTAGCGCTTCCCAAGCAACAATCTCCGACAAGAATAACTCGCTCAGCAAATTTAGGAGGCATATGGGGTTGTTCTCCGATGAATATTTGCGTTTTGACGGTTAAAACTTTAAGATGATCCATTAATTCGAGCAACATTTTCCGAGTCTTCTTTTGTTTTTTGTCATCGGATTCAGGGGGAATATTTTCTTCAACAATCTTAAGGGTTTTGTCAGGATCAAGGTTTGCTAGCAATTCTTCCTGTGCAAATTCAGTTAAAGCTTTGACTATAACATCTGGTAGAGCTTTGGCTTTTTTAATAGTTCGGGCGGCTTTCCTTTGAATTGATTTTATGAAAGAATCCACCTCCATCGCTAACCATCCTTTACAATGGTCACAGACACCACCTACAATAACCTCAATATTCGGCCATCGTCCGAGGATGTTGATATTAGGTCTCAGGAAGTGTTTCTTCACTTTCTCAATGGGAGTGCCCTTAATTTCTATCTTTTTAAGATCGACGGTTCCTAAACCTCGCCAGGCAGCTAGTGTATCACCTGGTTGCTCCAAGGCATTTAATCCCATGACTTCCATTGCGACAGTATCTGCAGCGACAAAATCTTTACTTGCAATGACAACACCCATATCGACCATTTTCCCCATAGGTCCGGGACCATTACCTTCGAGTGCCGCCAGCCCATCTATCACCGTTAAACGCCATTTATTATTTTCAATTAACCATTTAGCTATATCGACCTTTGCCATCCAGAAATCTTCGCGGTGGGCAAAATGCATATAGTTTCCAACCACGCCATGCAAATTTTTTACTGCAAGAGTGGCGCAACCAGTAATGAAGTGGGTTTTCATAATGGGTGCATTAATGAAGAGATCACAATCAAGGAACGCCTTCCACATATCAAATTCTTTCAGTACTATTCCACCCGGAATTTCTACTTTTGTTCGTGGTTCAATTTCCATGAATCGTAAATCAACAAAATCCGGGTATTTTTCTTTTAGCATCATTCCACCACAGGCAGTGTAGACCATATGATAGGTTTGCTCATTTTTTTTCATCATACCTTTGCTCCGGACCATTCCAGTTCGAGGCAACCCTTCAGCAATACCGACTTTGCGCGCACCTGCTTTTTGAGCTTCTAAAATTATTCCCTCAAGAACACCAGGAGAGGTTGATAAAGGGACTGCATAGTGCTTTTGTGGAATTGGTACTCCATAATTTGGTTTAATGACCACATAATCGTCTTTCTTGACGAGAGATTCCATCCCACCAATTAAATCTAAAGCCTGTTTTACCACTTTAACAGAATCATACATTGGAATTTCATCTTGAATCTTTTCGCCCTTAACTAATGCTACTTCTACCAAATTTCTAACCTCATGTTCTTATGTTATGTTGGTTTAACCTCCACTTCTGCTATTTAAAATTTTACTAATTAAATTATGGAGAATTGTGCGTTTTTTGAGATGAATCTAGTTTAAAGGGGATAAATATCTTAATTCGGTAAGATTTAACATTTTCCTCTTAAAAAAAGAAAAGATAGCGGAAATATTGTACAAATTATATTTTTCGCTTAAGCTCACTAAATAATCTTTTTGCATTTTTGTAATAGATATTTTCAAGAACCTCTGGCTTATAGCCCTCGGCTTCCCAGTCATTGTAAAGCCTTTCAAAGGTAAAGAAGGGCCAATCAGAACCGAACAGGATTTTCTTTTTACATCGTCCGTTAATTTCTCTCTTAAAATCAGCTGGAAAATATTTTGGCGACCAACCATGAACCTCATTATAGACATTACCTTTATGAATCAAGACAGAAGCTATTTCATTGTGGAAGGGCCATGGCATATGAGCAGCGATTATGATAAGTTTGGGGAAGTCTGCAGCAACATCATCGATATAAGGGATAGGGCGCTCATATCTTAGCTTTAAGCCAGAGCCTCCTTTAGTGCCTGCGCCTGCTGCTGTATGTCCCGTACTAATTTTAACTGGCACTTTTTTCCGTGCGCATAACTTCCAGAAAGGGTACATTCTTTCATCATTCGCTGCAATACCGCTGGAAGCACCATAATGGAATGGACCAAAAAAGCCCAAATCAACAATACATCGTTCTAATTCTTCAAGCCATTTATCACGACTGTGAGAGGCATTCATCATAAACCAAGATCCTAGAATTACGTCAGGGTATTTATCCATCAAATCAGCGACGTAATTATTTATATCTTGGATTTCGTTGAAATCTTTTTTTGTGGATGTGGGTGGAACTAGAATCGCTTTAATGTCAGCTTTTCGATAAACTTCGATCATTTCCTCCTCTGTTTGATAGTATGGTATTTTACATTTGAAAGTTTTTTCAAAAAAGCTTTTAAATCCTATCGGAAATAAAGCGCCTTTTTCTGTAGTCATTTGTGTCTGGAAATCAATCACTTTAGTCATTTAAACTACCTCTAAATCATTTGAATGTTAATCCATAGGAAATACTTAAAATTTTTTCACCATTTTAATCGGAAGTTTTGAGATAATCTTTATACATCTCGCGAAGTTCTGCTCGTTTGATTTTTCCAGCTGGTGTACTAGGAAATGAATCAACAAATTCAACAAAACGTGGTTTTTTATAGCTTGCCATCCGCTCTTTACAATAGGCTATTAGTTCTTCTTTTAATTCAGGTGAAGCATCTTCTTTTTTCTTTAACTTAACTAAAGCTAATACTGAATAGCCCCATTTAGGATCTGGTACTCCAATAACTACCGATTCATAGACTTTTGGATGTGTATTAAGGACTTCTTCTACTTCAGGAGGATGGATTTTCTCGCCCCCTGTAACGATTGTTTCTTTAATACGCCCGATTAATAAAATATGCTTTCCATCTTCGCAAACTTTGTAAAGATCACCAGAATGGAGCCAACCATCTTTAATTGTTTTAGATGTTTTCGCTTTATCACCAAAATACTCTTTCATGGTAGGAAGCGCATCTACTTTGAACCATCCCTCTCCTTCTTCACCTGGCTTTACTTCTTCCCCAGTAACAGGATCAACAATTCTTATTTTATCACGAAGGTAGTCAAACTGATTTGACTTAAGTTCATCCCCGGGAACATAGAGTGTAGGAAGGATTACTGCTTCTGTTTGTCCCACCGTATCACAAATCATCGTATCCGGAAAATAGTCCCACCATAATTGTTTAGATTGTGCGCTAAAAGGGGCAGCACCAGAGAGAATGAGTAATAAATTTTTAGAAATTTTGTCAGGATCGAGAGTTTCATCCGATTTCAAAACATCGATTATATCTCGAACTGTTTTATCGCCAATTGTGCATAAAATATTACAACCTTCCTTTTCAAGAGTCTCCAAAATTTCTCGCGGATTAAAAGTTTTTGAGGCAGCTATCACTACAGTAGAACCAGAAAAGAGAGGAAGATTGGAAATAAGCCACCCTTTAAAATGGAACATAGGTGCATGCATCAATGTTTTAATCCGTTTTTGAACAGCTCTTGAGAGCCATCCTTGTTTAGTCTCTGTTATTGTAGGATCTTTGGTAGATATTTTTTTAATGACCCATTCACCAAATGAGCGAGGCATAGGTAAGAAGCGGAACCATGATAGAGGAATTGGGAGCAATTGTTTGTAATTTTTCCGTTTTAATTTTCCTTTCAAATCATGAAGTCGTTCAAAGATATTTTTAAAGAGTTCTAAGAAGCCTGAGAATCCGCCACCACGATATAAATTCTCAATAGCACCATGAACCCAGATAGCACCTTTTGGTAAGCCTGTAGTACCTCCAGTATAAATTAAAAAGGCTTTATCATTATCTTGAATTGGTTCAGGTAATTCTGGCTTAGTAGCACTATACTTTGCAATTAATTCTTCATAAATAAGAGCGTCAGAAATTAAATCAGGATAATCTTTTTGAAATTTTTGAGGATTTGATGATATTATAATG
>SUPS01000011.1:0-23405 GCA_005191415.1 Candidatus Helarchaeota ASGARD archaeon Hel_GB_A | reverse complement strand
AAATTTATCTTTGCAATTATTGACTAAATGAAGAAAATCTTCGCCAATAATGAATACCTTTGCTTTACTTTGATTCATAATGTAGGTAACTTCATTTTCACGATACCGATAATTAATTCCAAAACCAGCAGCACCACATTTATAACATGCTATGTAAATTTCAACATACTCAATACAATTATAAAGTAAAATACCGACATGATCGCCCTTTTTCAACTGTAGCTCTTTGAGAAACGCATTTGCAAGCCGATTTGTCCGCTCGTCTAATTCTTTATAAGTAACTCGTTTATTTCCATGAATGAGAGCAATTTTTTTCGGGTATCTTTGCGCCATATCCGAAATAAGATCTCCTAAACCCAGTAGGACCACCTTTTCATAGTTTTTTACTTAAACTCAATCGTGAAATCAAAGTTAGTAATACATTTCACCTTTTGCCATTAATAAAAATAATTCGGAATCAAATTAGGAGAAATTCCTTAAAAAAGTAAGAAAATAACAAAAGAATTGAATTACCATATATTCATCTGAAAAAATAATGGAACAAGACGTAAGGATTATGTGAGTTGAAAAAGATATGAAACTTTACAATTACGGTGAAAAAAGACCTGAGATTCATTCTAATACATGGATTGCGGATGATGTTGTGGTATATGGAGATGTGAAAATAGAGGAAAGTGTTGTGGTGTTTCCAGGCTGTGTCATTCGTGGCGATATTGCCCCTATTATCATAAAAATGGGGACTGTTATTCAGGATGGGGTATTGATTAACCCCGCCGCAGGGAATAAAACGAAAATAGGAGAAAATTGTCTAATTGGCTTCGGCTCTATTATTCATGGAGCGGTTATTGGGAATAATTGTATAATAGGCGCACGTTCACTTTTAATGCCAGGAGTTAAAGTTCGAGAAAATTGTATGATTGGAGCCTACTCGTTTGTTGCAAAAGGAACAATACCTAAAGGGAAAGTGTGGATGGGGATACCGGCAAAAGAAAAGCGAGATATTTCTGAACGTGATCTGCAAATTTGGGATATTGCCAAAAAAACTTTTAGGGATATTGCTCAAAAATACAAAACTTCAAAATAAAAAAACATTATTTTTTTAAAGAAATAATTAAGATTTTATATATGATGGTAATTTCTTTATAATTTCTTCGGCTTCTTGAATAGTTCTATCGACTAACTCTTTTACCGTAGGTATGTCTTTAATGAGGCCTGCAACTTGTCCACATAGGAGGCTTCCCCGCTTATCACCAACCTCTGCTGCAAGATAGCGCCCTTGTGCTTTGAATTTCATTAATTCTTCATCGGATGCATTTTCAGCCATCATTTCTTCCAGTTTTTTGGTCCATTCATTGCTTAAATAACGACAGTGTGGTGAAAAGAAGCCCGGTAAAACGACAGTATCGGTCTCAGCAGCATTGAGGAAGGATTCTTTATAATTATTTTTAAAATCACTATCTTTCGTGGCGATCATTCGAGTACCCATTTGAATACCAACGGCACCCATTGCAAGTGCCGCTGCCAAGCTGCTCCCATCAGCCATTCCCCCCGCAGCTATTACAGGTATTTTTACAGCTTTCACTACTCCTTGAAGTAATACCCATGTATGGACTGGAACTAGTGCAAGATGCCCTCCTGCTTCATATCCTGAGGCAATAACGGCATCACATCCTGCTTTTTCAACTCTCAGAGCATGCCTAATTGCAGCTGCCACATGAATATGTAAAATTCCTGCACGATGTAGTTGTTCAGTCCATGTACCATCTTTTCTACTTCCTCCCATCGGATCGCCAGCCGATGTAACTACTACTCGAAGCTTTTTTGCAATATCAGAATCACTTTGAACCTTTTCACAAATCATCTTTATACATTTCTTTGCATCTGGTTGATTTTTCGCAACACGAACGTTTACTCCAAAAGTATTTTTGGTATTTTTTGCCACCATATCAATTGCATCAGACATGATTTCTGGAACTGGTTTATCGAATCCCATTAAAGGCCCTCCAGAATGGCTGATTAATCCTAATATTCCTGCATTTGACGCAGCTATAGCCAATAATTCGGTTGCAAATGGACCCATTCCTGCTTGTATTATCGGATGTTTAATATTTAGTAGATCACATAATACTGTATGAATCAATAAATCGTCTCCTTAAATTTCCATCATTTTATATTTTTGTTTTTTTTATTTATTTTACTATTTTTGTTTTTTTCTACTTTTCAGAGGTAGATATTAAATACTTCAAAGATCGAAAACTATAAAAATAAAAGAATTGTTTTTTTTTCTACTTTTCAGAGGTAGAAATTAAATACTATGAAGATCAAAAAGAAAACAGGATTAAAATGAATTAAGGAAAAATGGCGACCATCTATGAATGAAGAAGAGGTTCTAACGGAATATGAAATCTTAAAGGATTTTGGATTATCCAAAAACGAGATATATACCTATTTAACAGTATTATCGATGGATTTATGCGAAGCTAAAGAAATATGTAGGAGAACGCATATTCCATCTAGTAAAATTTATAATATATTAGATCGATTAGAAAATTTTGGGCTTATTGAAATACAGCAATCAAGGCCAAAGCGGTATAGACCTCTTTCTTTAGATTCCGCTATTGAGAATTTAAAAGCTTATAAAAAAAGAGAGTATCAGATGTTTAAAGCAAAATTACCTCGATTAAAAACTTTATTGCAAAGCAGAGTTAAAACTTCAATAAGTGATTCCCTCTTTTGGAATGTGAGTATAGGTGAATCTAATATTTTCAATCGACATATATCGAGATTTAGATTCGTGGATTTTATAGGAATGATCTGTATTGATTATACAATGCTCATGAAAATGACAACAAATTCGAATATGGCTCAAGAAATCAGTCTCGATTTTAAGAAAAAGAAGATAACAACGAAGTTAATTATTGCTTATGAAACAGCTGAGCAAAAATCTCAAATTTTAAATTGGGTCTACCAACGTCCGAGAGATGTGGATTCTAAGAACCAAATCAGATTAATTAAGGAAAAAATATCAATTCCATTCGGGTTATTTGACCTGAATAAAGTTATCTTACTAATGCGTCATCCTGTCCGGTCGGATGAATTCTTACTTTCTATTTATATGATTAATAAGCCTTTATATGAAGATTTAATTCCATACTTTGACGGTATCTGGAATCGTGCAGAGGTTATTCCGCGGAATTAAGAAATAAAAATCTCTTCGTTTCTCCATTTTCAAAGTAAGTCAGTTTTTTAATCTCTCTAATATAAATATAAAATTGTATCTATTTTAGAGAGTCATAAGAAAAACGAAAAAAAAACGAGGCGGAAATAGTGCCAGGTTCTGATGTTTTAGAAATGGATTTATGGGAAGCAATATATGGTCGAAGAAGTATAAGGCGATTTAAAACTGATGAAAATGGAAAACCGTTGCCTGTTCCAGATGAGAAAATTGAAATTATTCTCGAAGCTGCTAGATGGGCACCAAGTCCTCGGAATATTCAGCCATGGCGGTTTATTCTGATTAAGAGCGATGCAATGCGTAATTTATTAGCCGATTTTGGTAGAGAAATGGCACATTTAATTTTTGGTGCTTCGGCACAGATATTTTTCGGACATCTTTGGTATGTCCCTAAAGAAAGAAAGACAGGTATTGCGGAATATACTCAAACAGGAGTATTGTGGGAATATCCCAAAGAAGCTAATTTCATCATAGTCCCTTGTTTTAGCAAAGGCGCTTGGATGGATAGTTATGCAGCCGTAGGATCGCAGGATCAGGGGTGGCCAATGTCTTGTGGAATGGCAATTCAAAACATGTGGTTAACAATCTATGCCTTAGGATTGGGGGCTGGCTTCAATGCGATGCCTCTCTCAGATGCTAGAAGGAGAGAATTATTCAGCGAATTAATGAATATACCCCCTTCATGGGTTCCCCTTGGAGCTTTTGCGGTAGGTACACCGGAATATGCACGAATGCTTGGACCATCAAGAGCCCCCTTCGAAGGATTAGTATTTAAGGAACAATGGGGAGAACGTTGGCCTCGAATGGGTTTCGATGAAAATTATGAAGTAGGAGAATTACCAACTATCAATTTATCAGACGCAATTCATCAGCGTAGAAGCATTCGTAAGTTCAAAAAAGATGCAGAAGTTCCACGTTGGAAATTAGAGAAAATTCTTGATGCTATTAAATGGTGTCCCAATCCAGAAAATCTAAACCACTTTCGTTTCATTGTAGTCCAAAATGAGGATACTAAAGATCTTATAACAAGGTTTAATAAAGAATTTCATGATTTGGCTTATCGAATGGGGCAATATCAAATTGTTAATGGTTATTTGGAAGCTTTGAGGATTCCAGAAGAAGAGCGGCTTGCATATCTCGAAAAGTTGCGGGAAGAAGCTTGGAAATATCCGTCTGAATGTCATACAATAATAATTCCGTGTTATTCCCGAACTTCATGGTTTGAATATCCAGGGTCAATAGCCGGAGGTATAGATCATATCTGGGCTGCAGCGACAGGTGCAGGACTTCAAAATATGTGGTTGGCGACTCATGCATTAGGATTAGGTGGGGCTTTTAATGTATTTCCTTTGAGTGATATCCGAAGACAGGAAATTTTTTGTGATTATATAGGAATACCGCGCTCGTGGGAACCGTTAGGTGCCTTTTGTATTGGGGTCCCGGATGAAAATCCAAAACCTCCACGAAGATTTCCTCTTTCTACACTAGTATTTGAGGAAATGTGGGGAAATAACTATGAACCGAAATATATTAAAGATTAGGAGGAATTAAATGAAAGAATTAAATTTGAATATTAGTGATGAAGCAGCTGAACAATTAGAAACAATTGCAAAAGAAAATGGACTAAGTTTAAAGCGTTTTTGCGAATTAATTCTGGAAATGTTCCCAGAAGATGGGAATTTATATTGGGGAATATGGCAAAGTGGAGGCCCTGGCGCACGCAGATTTGTCATTGATTGGCCAAAATTTTCATCCCCCGTAATTAAATTAAAAAAAGAAGAATTAAAATAAAGGAGGAATTGAATGTCTGAATGGCTAGGAAAACCGAGAATAACAGAAAAAGATATAGAGGAATACCAACCAATGCTTACAAAATATTTTCCAGCTTTAACAAAATATTTCGTGGATAACCAAAAATTTCGTATTTCACTTATTCTTGATTGGGATCTTGCAGATAAATTCCGGGAGATTGTTAAAAAAGAATATGGAAGCATCAACCCAATTAATGTACGAGAAGCTGTCCTAGAAGCCTTGAATCTGTGGATTGAGAAAAAATCGAAATGAGGCATTCCTATGGTAACTATCCAAGATATGGAAAACATGTTTAAAGACGTTGTTGAACAAATGAACAGTAAAGAGCGGTTTAAAAAGAGAGTTAGAAAATGGATTGGCACTTATTACGGCAAAATAATCGGGTGGAACTTTGGTGAAAAAAGTTTCCATCTTATTTTTATGAAAGATGGAACTACAAAATTGGGGTATGGTGAGTATCCAGCTTCTGAAACAATTATCCTAACAGATCCTGAAACGTGGTTTAATTTTCTTTTAAAAGGATTCGAATATACCAAAAAAGCAATGGCTGAAGGAAAAATTTGGATTCGCGGTAATTTTCATGAACTCATCGCTCTAAACAACGTCTGTATTCCTATTATGCAAAAATTCGCAATGAAACTGAAAAATCAATAAATTATTCTTTTTTTTCTGGAAAGGTAGGGGGCATTAAAGAAAAAATTATGGTTCGAAAATATTGCGGATTAGAGTCTTAATTGGGGCGAGGACGTCAAGATTTCCATCTCATTTCTTTATGGTTTCCCAAAAAACAGAATGAATTTGATTAGTAAGCTTTTTAAGTTTTGTCAGAAGGATATTCAAGTTTTTATTGACAAGTAGAGCAACTAGGAATTGTTGATCAGTATCATATTCAAATAAAAGTTTTTTGTCTTTATGATAGATAATCTTTAGCTGCACATCGCTTCCAACTATTTCTTTAAGTAAGATTGTGATTCCTGAAATTCCTTCAGATAATAGATCACTATCAGTAATAGTCGTTTCAGCAAAAGAATAATCAGATGTTATAACACTTTCTGAAGAGATAACATATAAATGGATTATTTCATCGCGCCAGTTAATTTCTTCTGCTGGAGGAAGGGATTCTTTCATGAGGACGAAAAGAATTAAAGAAAGCTCACTAACAATTAAAATAGTAAGTATAACGCGAATGTCAATTTCTGTTAATTCGTAAGTTACATAACATCCATATAGGCAAAATGAAAAAATTTATTAGAATTATATTTATAAACGTTTTTTATGGCTAAGACAAAATTGTTAATAATTTTAATCTTATTGATGGTATTACCACTGAATATCCAATCTGTACAAGGAACTGAAGAAAATAAGATTACTATAGTCAGAGAATCAGGATCAGTTGAAGGAATCCAATGGAGTATAGAAGATTGGTACTATCCTGAAGGGCAAGAGCCTCCCCAGGATCCTGGTGCTGGCTCAGTTCTAAATGGGACAATCATTGACATTAATGGTAATGGTTTCCACGTAACTTTGGATAGTACTGTAAGTAGAAAAATTAGCACAGAAGAAAATTACACCAAGCGATCTGATCAAATCCACTTTTCGTTTTATGGACAAGATGGACAATGGCATACTGCAACATTAAACTTTAGAGGACTATGGATAAAAATAAATGCATCTGTGGAATCAGACGCTGTTCTGCAGGATGATCACGGTGAAAAATTAATTTTAGCAGACTTTAGCTGTTCCAATATGTCTATTATTGAAACACCCAACTTCATCATATTCAATTGGAATCTTACATACCTGAATTATGTTATAAATAGTACTGGAGGCGCCTATTTCGGTTCATGGATAAATGTATCTATTTACAAGGCATTTTATTTAAACGTTTCAGTGGATGAAGTTGAATTAAACATCGATTACTATATTGATATCAATGGATTGAAATTAATGAATGTACCGTCCGGTGAAATCGCAATCCAATTTGCGCACGTTTATATTTGTTCAGAATATGCAGAAACCAATAATACGGAACGGATTGGAAACTATTATTCTGGTGGAATTAAAACATCTTCATTTAAATTAGAAGATAATTACACCTTGCACTACAATGATTCTTCTTCTGAAAGAAGGTCCGTGAGTTCTTTTATTATTAATGATAATACTATTAATGGGATACCTGGTCTGAGTGATTTCTGGCACTTCTGCATCTGGTTTGACCCGATAGGTGAAAATGCCACCCGAATCGATTACGATCCTCGGATAAAAATGTTCATAAATACCCCAACCCCTACTATCCCAGGTTTTACAATGGACTGCATTTTCGGTCTAGTTGGTTTCTTTGGAAGTCTCTACGTAATTCATGAATTAATAATACAAAGAAAGAATAATCATAAACAAAGAAAAAACTAGTTTATAAACAGTAAATTAAGAGAGGGATAGAGACAGCTTGAAAAGAGTGAAAAAAAGAATCGTTATAAAACGCTATATCATTATTTTAATCGAACCCTTCTACCTACACATTCACTCTTTTTAATCGAACCCTTCTACCTACACATTCACTCTTTTTCTGATGAGTTCAACATGCCCTTGAATACATCAACCACCTATTACGTAGTTTTCTCAAATATCAATGGGTCTGTATCGAGTTTTGTAGAACTCGAAACCTATTTTTATAATTGTCGAACAAGCTTTGATTTTCCAGTCCTCCTTATTGGATTATTAATACTTGTGGGTCAAATTGGGCTTATCACTGTATATTATTCATGGAAACGTTACTCAGGACCTGAAAAAGAACCTCCCATTTCACGTACAAAATTCGCTATTCTCTTCTTAATTGTTAGTTTTATTATTTTTCTAATTTTGAACTTTTTTCTTGACGATTTTCTCTTAGAAATACTCATTGTAATGAATATTATGCTTCCAATTTCTGCGGTAGTTTTTATCAAATATTTTTAACTAACCATTCAGAAGCTATTTTATTTAATCAAAAGAATTTCCTTTTCTTTTTCGTTTCAATTCCTTTTGAACGATAACCTTTTTATTGACTTTACCTACAGGCGTTTTTGGGATAATCCGTTGTATGCGAATAATTCGCGGATATTTATAAGGTGCCATTCGTTCTTTACAAAATGCAATGAGTTCATCGGCTGTAACCTTTTGTTTCCTCTTGAGTACCACATACGCCACAATTTGTTGTCCCAGTTTTGGATCCGGAATCCCAAATGCAGTGCATTCGGCTACAGCTGGATGAGAATAAAGAACATCTTCAATTTCCTTGGGAAAGACCTTATATCCTTTGTATTTTATTGTATCTGATTGACGTCCAATTATATAGAAATACCCATCCTCATCATATTTTGCCAAATCACCGGTATGGAGCCATCCATCTTTTAGGACTCTCTGGGTTAATTCAGGACGTTTCCAATATCCTTTCATTACTTGAGGGCCCTTAATGACCATTTCTCCTACTTGATTTGGTCCTAATTCTTCATGTGTAATGGGATCAATAATTTTCACATCTGTATCACATACAGGAATTCCAATAGAAAGGTCCTTATGCGGAACCCAGTAGGATATATGCGTTGCAGCTGAAGTTTCAGTTAATCCATAAGCAATAAAACAATCAACGCCTGTTAGAGATTTCCATTTTTCGGCAAGTTCTGAGGATAAGGGAAAAGATCCAGAGCCACATACCTCGAGTGAAGACAAATCATATTTTTCAATTTCAGGATGACTGAGCAACATCTGATACATTGTGGGGATTCCTACAAAAGTTCTCACCTTATAGAGGTCAATAGCTTTTAAAATCGCCTTTACATCAAATTTATCAAAGAGAACAATCATATTGGCAGAACAGATCATAATTGCAATCATAATTAAGCCAAATGCATGACAAATGGGGAGAGCAATAAGACTGCTGCTTTTTCCAACGCGTGTATTCATATCAGGATCGGCAGAAACGAGTGAAGTATTTGAACCAAGGTTATAGTGAGTGATCATTACACCTTTAGGGAGACCTGTAGTTCCTCCTGTGTACATTAGCGCCGCGAGATCCTCCTTCGGGTTAATTTCAATAGGGGGCGGAGGACGGTGAGATTTTTTAAGAAGATCATCTAGAAGGATGGTATCAGGAATTTTCTTCGTGCCAATAATGATGATATTCTTCAATTCTACATTATCCTTTATTTTTTCAAATTGCGAATAGAGATTTTCGTGAATAATAAGACTATGAATATTTTCCGCGTCATTTATGATATATTCGATATCCTTTGGGGCGAGTAATGGATTTAAAGGACTGAAAATTGCACCGACTTTCAAAATACCGAACGTGCAAGTAATGAATTCGGGGCAATTTACAGTCATTATTGCAATGATATCCCCTTTTTTCACGCCTAATGCATGTAATCCAGCAGCAATTTGGTCAGAGAAATATTTTAGTTCGCGATAGGTATATTTAATGTCTTTTGGTACAAAATTGATCGCGACATTATTGGGAAAAAGCTCTGCTGGAATATCTAAAAACTTATAGAATGGAATTTCGGGATATTGGATAGAAAGAGGCATTTTCTTTTCGCGCATCCATTTTAACCAGGGTCTGTCAGGACGAACCCATGAACTAACATTTTGATAATCATGCCGAATACCCAATTTCTCAAATAATTCGTGCATAACACCACCATTTCAGCCTGTTTTTGAGGTTTTAAAATTTTTAATTCCTTTTCTCCATATTATGGATTGTAAAGTTTATAAAACCATAAGTTCATGAATTATCAAAATAAAGTTAAAGCATATAAGAATGATTCGGGTGATTTGAATGGGAAAAGATTTAAAAATCGAATTAGATGACGATGCTTATACCAAATTATTGAAGATGGCGAATGAAACAGGTTTGAGTCTTCAAAGAATGTGCAAACATATTCTCGAAGAATTTACTTATCAAGGAAAAGTTTACAGTGGTGTATGGCCCGAGGGTCCAGGGAAACGCGTTATTATTGACTTTCCAAAATATTCGTCTCGCGTCTTGAAAATACATGAAAATGAGTTATAATAGGAGGAATGAAAATGAGTGAATGGCTTGGAAGACCTCGAATAAAAAAAGAAGATATTATAAAATATCAGCCAACTTTTGTGGAGAACTTTCCAATTTTAGCACAATATTTCGAGGATAATCAGAAATTAAGAATTACACTTGTATTAGATTATGATTTTGGAGATAAATTCATCGAAGTAGTTAAGAAAAAATATGGGAAGGCGACCCCTACCACAATTCATTTAGCGGCTGATGAAGCCCTGAAAAAATGGGTTCAAGAAGGGTAATATGAATGCAGGATAAAAGTAATGAAATTAAAGAAATCCTTGAACCGATTATATCTACGATTCATTCTAAATCGGAAGCACAATCCATTATAAACAAATGGATTAATGGGAGATATGGGAAGATTATCGGATGGAAGATTAGAACTCAAGATCATGAAGAGAATTATCACTTAATATTCGATCCAGACGGCGTACGATTAAATGTAGGGGAATATCCAGCATTTGATATAATGATGATTGGTGACCCTGAAACTATTCTTGGTATCTTGAAAGGAGAAAAACACATTGATGCCGAATTAAAGCAGAGACGAGTTATGGTATGGGGAAATTTAAATGAAGGAATAATTTTTCAGAAAATTCTCCATAAGATAAGGAAGATGTGAGGGAGTATTATGGATATTTGGGAATGTATTTATACCAGACGAAGTGAAAGACGCTTTAAAGGAGAAAGTGGAAGAGCGATTCCTGGAAAAGATATTGAAGAAATATTGGACTCAGCCCGGTATGCGTTTCAAATAGAAAATATTCCACAATGGCGATTTTTATTCATACGCGACCAGAATACGAAACAAGTACTTGCGGATTTTGCCCAAGAAGTAGCCCATATGATTTTTGGCCAGTCTTATGAGATATTTAGCGGACATCTTTGGTATTTACCTGAGGAACGGAGACCAACAATTGCCGAATACACTCAGACAGGAGAATTATGGAAATATCCCTTAGAGGCAGACTTTGTAGTTATTCCATGCATTACAAAAGGTGCATGGTTTGATTCTCGTGTTCCCTATATGGAACAAGCCACGGCAGTAGGAGGTATGGCTATCCAGAATATGTGGCTCACAGCACATAAACTCGGCTGGGGTGCGGGTTGTAATGCCATGCCTTTAAATGATATTAGACGGAGAGAATTATTTTCAACATTTTCAGGGGTCCCTATGAGTTGGCAAATGTGTGCCGCCTATTGTTTTGGTGATCGAACGTCAGCTCGAAGTGTTGGCCCTTCGCGCGCTAGTTTAGAAGGGGTTGCGTTTAATGAACATTGGGGAAATCGATTTATTCGCATTGGTTTCAGAGATGATAGTTCAGAAATAGCGATTCCTACCAAGGATGTCACAGAAGTGATTAAAGGAGTACGGAATTGTTATAAATTTGATGCTAACGCGGAGGTAGAAGACTGGAAACTTGAAAAAATGATCCATTGTGGAATATGGTCACCAAATCCAGAAAATCTAAACCATTGGCGACATATCGTAATTCGGGATGAGAAAATCAAAGAATTTGTTGCGCAATGCACTAAGGAAGCTTTTCTCTTAGAATATAAAGCTAGTTTTGAACAAACTAAAGCACATCACCCTCATCTCTCGGATGATGAATTACTTCAATATGTAGAATGGATGCTTGATGAAGGTTGGAAATACCCTCTAGAGTGTAATGTGATGATTCTGACGACTTTCGCGAAAGATTGGGTCGAGTATCCACACATCGCAGGGACTTTACCTGGCGGAATTGATTATATATGGTCTACTGCTACAGGCTGTGCCATTCAGAATATGCGGTTAGCAGCCCATGCTTTAGGATTAGAAACTCAAGTAAATTTGTACCCAATTGCTGAATTTCGGCGGAATGAACAATTTGTTACACATTTAGGAATACCTTCTAGCTGGGTTCCGCTTACACTACTCTGTGTCGGGGAAGCAGGTGACGCTCCTGACTTTGTATTTAAAAAACGCCCAGTTCCTTCCATTAAGGATCTCGTTTTCGATGAACATTGGGGAATTCGTCATACGCCCCTCAAATAATCTTTTTTTGAGGCGAAATTTTTGGAAATTGATAATAAATCAATTGTTGAATCCTTTAGAAAATATTTCAAGCTTAAGGAATCCCCAATCGCATTTTTTTATACAGATGATCCCCCTCAAAAAGTTTTTAAGCCTCATCCTAAAAACCGAAATATCTTTCCATGTATTATACAATTCCTAAGAGGAGTAAGACGCGGACGAACGATTGTTTTCAGCAAGAAAAGTTTTCGATTATGCCCTGGTGGCTTAGCATATTTAGGATTTAAAAAAATGATAAAAGGAATTGAATATTATCTTTCTATTGGAATTCCCAGCCATAAACCAGGAGAAAAATTACTAGAAGGGGAGCATTTCAAACGTACACCTCAGATAGCCAAGGAATTTTATGAAAAAGTACCATTTAAGAGGAATCCCGCTGAATTTGCAGTATTTATGCCCTTAGAGAAAGTTGATTCAGGGAAATATAAACCAGATCTTGTGATTTTTTTCGTTAATATGGATCAATTAGGAGGATTAATTCAACTTTTCAATTATGATACTAACGATGGAATCAAAATAGGGCTAACTTCAGCATGCGGGACAATTATTACGGAGCCCCTGGCAGAGCAGAATCATAAACCAATCCCTAGAGCTGTCATTGGATTGTTGAGCGATATGTTATCTAGAAAATGGATTGAACCGAACATAGCAAGTTTTACGGTTGGATATGATAGGCTGCTCCAAATTGTTCCTTTAATGAATGAAAGCTTTTTAAATTTCGAGGCATGGCAAAGGATATTAAAAAGAATAAATTGAATTGGCCAAGTGAGATTATCGAGGAATTGGATTGATAATTTCTAGATTCTTAATTTTTCGGAAGTCATTTTCATTATCAGTATAAATTTTAGAGATATTATTCTCGAGCATTGATGCTACAATTACTGCATCATTAGTTTTGATATTATATTTCTTTGCAATAGAAAATCCTTGCTGAACAGTTTCTTTTGATATATTAAAATAAAGAATTCTTCTTGATTTAAAGATAGTTCCTACGCGATAGTTGGCTTCCTCAATATTTATTAATTTAGTAAGTTTATAATGAGTTTCTAGCGCGATGATGGTATTAATACATAAATTAAGTTCGCCTTTCAAACCCATTTCTAATATATTTACGGCATATTTATATTCTGGGAAGTTTTTTATATTCGCAAATATGATAATGTTTGAATCAAGAAAACTTAATTCGACCATTGTTCATCTTCCATTTCATCCAATTCTCTACTTGATATTTGTCTCGGGAGTAGTACGGGGTTATGGATAGCTATCCATAAAGGATCTGAAGTATAATCTTGCTCATCACGGTGAATAACCCGAATTTTTATCGTATTTTGATTATCAATTTCAAAAATTAATGGTGTAGATTCATCAATTTTTAGTTTATCTCTAATCTCTTTTGGAATAACCAATCGTCCTTTCTTATCAACTTTAGTTACAACCATTTCAATCCTACTAATATGTGTCACGGACCACTTAAAAATCCCACATATTGAAAAGAGAATTACATAATTAAAGTAGAAATAGGATTATTCAAAAATAGAAATAGAATTATTCAATTATTTTTTAAGATATCGAAAGGAGATTTTAGGTATATGGTAATAAAACTTAAAGGAATTGAACATATTTTCCATCTTACTGAACATTTTCTTGAGATTTGGTCAGTATATATGGGAATAAAGTTAGATCTTTTTGATTACCTCCAAAAGCATCCGGGGACTCCTGCCGAGCTTGCAGAAAATTTGAATTATCGAATAGAATTAGTTAAGCCCTGGTGTGAAACAATGTGGGCATGTGGATACTTAAATAAGAAAGATGAAACATATTCGCTTACACGGTGGTCTAAAAATTTTCTTTGGAAAGAATCTCCAACTTACCTAGGATTTATTATCCAATCAATTGAAACACAATATCTACCATTTCTTTCATTTAATAATAAATTTAAAAAAACTGAACCATTTTTGCCTTATTCCTCTCAACATATGATAGATATAGCAACCGTTATTGCGCCTATTGCAAAATTTGTCGTGCCTTTTCTTTTTAATGAAATCCCTCTTCTGAAAATGAAACCCTTTGTCTTAGATATAGGTTGTGGCTTAGGGGCTTATTTAATTACCTTAGCGGAACGAAATACAAAACTGCGAGGCTTAGGAATTGATAAAGAATATTTTTTAGTACAAAGAGCAGAAGAGATAGCACGAAGTAGAGGATTACAAGATCGTATTAGATTTCTTCAAATGGACCTTTTAGAGTTTGAGTTTTCTGAAGAAGTTGATTGTATTTTAATCTCTAATGTTCTTCAAGCCTTTTCAATGGAAACAAATATTCAATTACTATCGCAATTATCTTCAAATTTAAAAGATGATGGATATCTTATCATCCTAGAATGCCTTATTGATGAATCGCGTGTATCTCCTAAATACGGAATACTTTTTAATATGTATCTACGAATGGAGAGTTTAAACGCGCGAACATATACTCTATCAGAAATTAAATTAATGCTCGAGAAGAGTTCTTTCCGTTTTCTTTCCCATAAATCAATTATTACGGGATTAGATTTAATAGTGGCTCAATCACTGAAAATTTCAGATGAGAGAAGACCAAATTGTTAGAATGGAAGTATTGAAGGAATTTTATGAAAAAGTACCATTTAAGAGAAATCCTGCTGAATTTACAATATTTGAAACATCAGTTTTGGGAGTTTTGTTTAAGAAAATTATTCAGTACATCCGAAAGTAATTATGAAAACTAGATTTTGAATAAAATAGGAGACGAAAAAGTTCAGAAATTAACCGGAGATGATTCTCCTTAACATTCGTATCTACTGTTATTTCCAGAAAACTTAAATACTATTTTTTATATCAATTTTTTTTGATATTTTTTATAGCAAAGTTTTTATTCTTAAAAAAGGAACATAGTTTTGTATGGAACAGATTAATTTTCGAGTTAGTAAGGATGAAAAACAGGTTCTAAAAATTTTAGCCGAATTAAAAGGTGTATCAGTTGCAGAATTTGTACGACAGATTGTATTAAAGGAGATAAATCCCATACGAATAGATTTAGCATTTCGATTGCTTGCTGAAGGCAAAATTAGTCGCAAAAGAGCGTGGTTAATTTCGGGTCTAACTTACCATGAATTTATGTTAGAATGGGAAAAACGACGCGCAAATGAGTTGATTCCTAATATAATTCGGGAGAAAGAATTGGAAAATGCATTAACTATTGATTTAAAACGATTTTTAAAAGATAAATTGGATAAATCTAAAGAATCTGTGACGGAAAAATATTAATCCAATCTAACAGCTATCTGATGATGCTCTGTGATTTTATTACCAGATACCTGTTTTCTAAGTCATATTCGCCTTTTAGCAGAAGATAATATCTATGACTTCCGTAAATTATGGACAAAATTTCGTTGGGGAATTACACCAGATATTCAAAAAGAACTTAAACATTTTAATTTATTTGCGTTTTTCCCCAAATTCGATCCTTACATTATACCCATTTCCAATGATGAAATATCAGATCTATGCATTCAATTTCCCACTTTGACGCATTTCGATCGAGCAGATCAATCTCTAATAGCTGTAGCACTACGAGAAGATGCAATTATTCTTACAGACGATGGAGATTTATTAATGGAATGCATTACAATTGGGATTACTGCTATGAGTTTGCCAGTATTTTGTCTCAATCTTGTAAAAAACAATTTGATGTCTAAAACTGAGTGCTATCATCTTCTTAAATTTTGGGAACTTCATCATCATTATACCAAGAAAGAACTAAAAAGATGGAAAAATCAACTGCGTTTATTGTAATATCACATGCTTTATGTAAGAGAGGACCAAGTGGTTAAGATGGACGTATTGAGATCAACATGGATTCCAGCATAAGTAAAAGACAATGAAATCTTGAGTTTTAGCACTGCATCATGCATGATCAATCCAGGCACCCATTCAGGGATTATACCAATGGTAATATTGGCGTTTAACGTTATGGTGAAGCTTGGGAATTCATTATAGTGGACATCCGTTATATCACCGATTTTTTGGTTATCAGGAAGTAACAATTGAGAACTATCAGAGGTATTTACTGTGAAAATCTCACCATTGAGAGTAATATCTTTGACAGAGTAGAGCCCTAAGTTTCGTACATCAAAATAAACCGTGATATCAATCCGGTCATCATTAGGGTCAAGCGGATAAGTACCTGTATCCCAAGCGTAAGTATAATTTTCTTTGACGGGAAATGAAAGATTTAGACCACTTACAATGATACTTACCAAGAAGACAGCTAATATGAGATATAAAATAATACCTCCTCTTTGGAATATTTTTCTTAGCAAATTATATTTATGGAGATCTATGCATCGTAAGGAATAATAGATGGCATTCAGGATTGCGGCGAGAAACATTAACCATGCGATGAATTGTAAGCCAAATAATGCCGATAGATTTTCACTTTCCACATAGTAATTTCCAAAAGCCTGATTGATAGAAAAACCACCAAAAATATAGAATAGATAAAGACCAGAGTAGATTGCGGCACAAACACCAATAAGATTATGGCTTAAACTATCCTTAGGGTAGATATTTTTTATAAATGCAATGAATACACGAATTGTACCGAAAATTATAAGGAATATAAGGAAGGACGAACCAAATTGAAGAATATTAAGGGCTGAAAGAATAGAAATAAGAATAATAGGAAAAGCTAAATAGATACCAGCATTAATTAATCCGTAAGTTAAGCCTTTTTTATAATCAATTTCCATTACATCAAATCCTAAGCATAATCATTTAAATTTGTATTTGTACTCAATAATCAATTCTCAAAACTAATAGATTACTATTGCCTTTTCTAAACGTTTTCCCATATAATATCCGAGAAACCCACCAATGATACCACCAATTCCGCCGATAAGAATTTGCAACCAAGCATACCATGGTGCGTAATACACTTTCCAGATAACGGGTGAAAACCAGAAATATGTGGTCCAATAAGCAATAAAGCATCGGACAAATCCATATAATGAAGCGGTGATTGGGCGTTCAGCAAAGTCTTTCAAAAGAATTATCAATGCATCTACTGCAACCCCTTCTAGTAAATACCATCCGAACCAACTGGTAATATTAGATCCCCAAATAAAGAAATTTACTAGTTCCCAGACTAAAAAAAACACGGTTGCGGTCCCCGGTTTTTTCACGAGATAAATGACTATAACCATTAAGAGAGAGGCAGGAATAGTCAAGAGGAGTCCTCCGAATATCCCGAGAAAATCATTGAATACCTGCCAAATCCATTTAAAGACGATAGCTCCAAGGCTCGAAAGAACTGTTATGTTAATCAAATCAATGGTAGTATATTTTTCAAGCATACGTGTTTTTTTGGCAATTAGAATCGTTGCCGCCAAAATCCCAATTCCCATAATTAAGGTGCCATAAGTTACCCAAGCAGGTGGTGGAATGATAGAAAATTGATGGTCATAATTTAACAAATAAGAACTAGAGTTCATCTCGTAATTTATGCTAATAGAAAGCAGTTCAGTAGTCTTATAAGGTACCGAATTGGGAGGTTTTACTTTAAATGTGATGGAAATAATGCCTTGGGCTGAAATGAGCGATAGATTCAGTGTTAAAATATTCTCGGAGATATTAAGGGTAGGGGGTAAATAGTTCTCAGAATCTATTTCTAATATGATTGGAACGACGATTGTAATAGAAACATTTCCGACCGATTGATTTAACAGATTTTGCACTTCTACTTTGACATCGTAATAATACGCCACACCCGTTAAGAGTTGGTTTGGTGCATAAAGATAAGATGTTTTTACGGGTAGATCAACTTCAATTTGAATTTGTCCATCGGATGAGGTACTAGGTTTATTTTTGAGAAATTCAACTACGAAATAGGTTGTGGTGATGATAATTAAAAAAAGAAAAATGCCAATTATGAGGTATTTTCTATATTTTTTCACAATTTAGCCTCCAATACCTGGTGCAGCGGCGCCATATCCAATGAGACTCAAATAGATACCAGTAGCTAGATAAATAAAACTGAATAGAAAAAGAAGATAATCGCCTCTAGTAAAGTTTAGTTCTTTTAAGAACGTTCTATGTTCGACAGCACGGAATCCGCGCAGATCAGCAGCAATAGCAGTTTGCCTTGCTTTTTTAAGAGTGTTATTAAGAAGAGGAAAAAAGAGTAGTCTTAAGGCAGTAAATTTATGGAAGCCCCCTGTCTTAAACCCTCTAGTCTTCATTGCATTCAAAATGGTATTTCCCTCTTCAAGCATTGTGGGTGCAAAACGTACCGCGGTTGCAACCATAAAAGAAAGCGTATAAGGAAGACCTATTCTATTTAACGAAAGGAGCAACTCGCTTGGATGCGTACTTGAAATTAATAGCAAAGATAAATTAATAGTAGTAAGAATGCGAATAGTTTGTAAGGCGCCATAAAAAATACCCTCTGTATAAAGATATAAACCTCCCGTGAGAGGACCTAGAACAGGAAAATCAGGGGGAATTACAACAAAAAGTATTGTTTTTGGTTCCCAATAGTAAAAAAATCCTTGTGTGAGAACAAATCCAAATCCAATTATACTATAAGCAATAATTAGACCCTTAATACGTATCCATGAAGGTCTAAATAGCACCCAAAGTGGAATTGTAGATAAAAAGATAAGAAGTAAGAAAAGGGGATTTCCAATTATGATGGATACTATGGATAAACTTATTAATAGAAATAATTTAGCTCTTGGATCGAGTTTATGAATTAATGTTTGCTTCTCTTTATATTTGAAAATTTTTGTAAATGACATCTATTAAGCCCTTTCTTGGATCATTTTCTTTTTTCTACGATATTGGAACATAAAAACTAATAGGGTTATTAGAACAATTGCAGGAATCTCAATATATAACCAATTAAATTCACTATTCCCGCTATATTCTTCAGAATTATAATGAATATAATCTTCATCTTCGCCTAATCCAGGCTTGTAAGATGCAGTTAGAATAGCTAAAATAGGATGGATGTAACCTTCAGCACCGCGTTGAAATTCTACATGATTCGAGGAATCTAAATAGAGAGAAACGTTGTAGGAATCGAGATCGAAATAAGCCCCAGAACTTTCATCCCCTGCATTCGAATCTAGAAGATTATCGTTAAAATATAAATAATCAGCTTCTCCTAACGAAGTCGCTAAATAAGATACATATAAGGTTGCGGTTGCAAAATCTGATTGTAAATAAGTATCTTCAAAAGTGAAAGTAAATGAATCATAAGTTTGACCTTGAATTAAATAATGTAAACCTACATTTCCAGCACCAATACAAAACTTTATCACGGTATTTGGTTTCTCAAATACTACCACTAAAACTATTCCATAAATGCGCCCATCAATTGTGCCACCCGTCTCCACTGAAATTTCGATTGTTTTGTTTAATTCTAAATATGAAGTAATATTATAAGCCACCAGATAACATCCATGAGTTGAACCAAAAATATTTAGACTATTATCATTTACGCCCTTTATTTCTTGGCGCCCAAATGAGCTGCTATTCAAAAAAACTTCTATCCAACCACTATTATACTCATTTCCACCCCATATACCGATGAAGACAGAAGCCCATACTATTTTTGTGCCATTTGGGATCGTAAAAAATTCTTTATAGGGGGGAGCATCTACCCCATGCCCTCCATCAACATAAAGATCTCCATGAATTTTCCCGTAGATGAGCCATGTTATGGGATATCCATTGAAATTATACATAGCGTGGGATGGAATTATAATCATTTGAATTAGTAAGAAGATAAAGATTATAGGACTAAGCTTTTTAGATTTGGACAAAGTTAAACACACTCCAAAGCTTTTGGTTGCCTGATACCAAGGTTTATTAACGTTTCTTTCTTCTTGAAGACCTGGTTAGGAGGACCATCTAAGACAATACGTCCATTCTCCAAAACAATTATTCTATGAGCGTATTCATAAGCAAGATCAATATCATGAGTAATTAAAATAATAGTAATTCCATCCTCGTTTAACTTTTTAGCTAAGTCCATGATACTCCTCCTATTTCGATAATCTTGTCCAGTAGTGGGCTCATCTAGAATTAGAAGGTCAGGCTCTAATAATAAGATAGAGGCCAAAGCTACTCTTTGGCTTTGTCCTCGGCTAAGTGTGTAAGTTGTCCTATTTAATAATGGTTCTAATTCCAATTTTTTCGCAATCGCTTTTATTTTTCGATCAATTTCTGCTTTTTTTATTTTGTAATTTTTTAAACCGAATGCTAATTCTTCATATACCGTATTTTTAAAAATTTGATGTGCTGGATTTTGATATAAATATCCAATATGGACTGCAAGTTCTTGTACTTTTTTCTTTTTAGTATCTTCATCCTTAAAAATGATATTTCCTAAGGATGGTTTCAATAATCCGATAATATTTTGTACCAAAGTGGTTTTTCCAGAACCATTACGCCCCAATAAGGCTATAAATTCACCCCTCTGAACTCTTAAATTTAGATCTTCTAAAACAGGCATCTCGCCATATTTAAAATAGAGATTTGAAATGACCAATAAATTTTCGTGATATATCGTTGAATTATTACAATTAGATGCTCGTTTTTTAATCAGCCAGTATTTATATGGAATGTTTATGCCTAAATTTTTAACTATATCTATATAATCCGTAAAAATAGTCGAGGGCGTGCCTTCTAGGATAAATTTCCCTTGATTCATAATATAAACTCTGTCAACAATATCAATAACATCGTGAAGTTTGTGTTCAATTAAAACTATTCCCTTATTTTGCTCTTTCGCTAGAGAATGAATTGCTGAGATAATTTCTTGCGTGCCTTGAGGATCCAAATCCGCAGTAGGTTCATCAAATAGTAGTAAATCAGGTTTCATTGCCAAGATCCCACCGATAGCAAGTCGTTGTTTTTGTCCTCCTGAAAGCTGGAAAATAAATCGATCCTTTAAGGTAGATAATCCGGAGACAGCAAGTGCATAATCGACCCTTTTTCGGATTTCTTCTCGAGGTAGTCCTAAATTTTCTGGTCCAAATGCGACATCTTCTTCAACAGTTAATGCAAATAATTGAGATTCTGGATCTTGGAAGATAGTACCGATTTTCAAAGCTCTATCCTTAACTTTCCAATCGTTAATCTCCATTGATCTAAATTTAATGGTTCCTTGAACGTCAGCTGAAATTACATTTGGAATTATTCCATTAATTGTATGGAGAAAAGTGGATTTCCCACAGCCAGTAGGGCCTGTAATGAGGACTACTTCACCCTCATTAATGAAAAAAAAAAGATTAGAAAGAATATTATCCGTTTGTGTTTGATATTTCACCGTTAAATCAGATATTTCTAGTAACTTGATAGTTTCACACATCCCCATCTTAATACTCGACTATTAAAAATGCGTTTGATGGAGTCATACCATTGTTTGAAGCCTCCCAGTAATCAACCATTTTAACAATATTATTTGTAGTTGGCGATATCGCAGCAGAAACATCAGATAAATCAACGGCAATGTTGGATCCTGAAACGTTATAGACACCAGTCCATTCGACATCATTAAAAATTAGCGAATTATGTCCACCATCACCGCCTGGGACAACAGTAATTAAAGTTGCATTTTTTATTGAACCTGATAGTGAAGGTTTAGAAAAGGTACTTGTGGCATAAGGATAGTATAGTGGTTGATTCGCAGGAGCACCATATTTGGCAATCAATAAATCGCAACCTTCATTGATCCAGTATTGAATTGTTGGTTTAGAATTGTTCAGTATCACGAGAAATAATCCTGCCCCATAAATTGATACTTTTCGATAGCCATAAGTGGGATGATCTGTAGAATCGACATTCGTAATATTTAGTAAATAGAGTGAAGTTCCCGAAGAAACGACAGAAGTCACATTATAGCATAACGTTCCTGAAGGTAAACTATATGATCCAAAACCTTTCTGGTCTTTATAGCTAGTATCTAAATTAAAAGCTCTCCAAGTGCTTGGAGAGTCGTTTATTTGGATCTTCAAATAGGGTTGTGGATTGGCTCCATAATACCATGTATAATACACGAATAATCTGGCAAGTACTATTTGACCTTCAAGATTTAGCTCTGTCAAGTTAAATGCTACATAGTAAGATTCGTTTTGTTTCAATCCACTTTTGTAAGTGCTATTCCCAGTTGTAAAAGCAGTAGTCCCATTGATAATTCCAGTTTTATATGTTGCAAATGGCAGACCTCCTTGATATCCATTTACCGAACTATCATACACATTCAATGAGATAGATAAATTGTTATTACTTACTATAATGTTGTTACCCACTACTTTTGTTCTTAAGTTGTATAGCCCTGCTGCGGAAGGGGTCCAAGTGTAATTAATTTTGACTGAGCTCTCAGCGGCAAGTTCAAGCCATGGTAACCTCGCTAATAAGGAATCATTTAGATAAAATTCTACATAAAAACTACTAGTTAATGAGTTTGTACCATTATTTGCAATCTCTACTTGGATTTGATAAGGATAATCCGTAAAGAGATATTTATCTAAATAGGCATCAGTTGAAACCGATTCGATATTTAATTGAACAGTCTCTTGAACAGTCTCTGGTGTTTGTGGTATCCAGCCAATTGTCATGAAGACGAGAGATACAATTAAAGCTGCTGACAGACCTATAGTAATAAATTTATATGTCGATTGCTCCATTTCACTATTCACCTTTTTTTTCTTATTTTTATCATTAAAAATTTTTCGATATTTAGTCAAAATAATAAGAAAATTTCTAAAATAAATTTTTTTTCTTATGAAATTAAATTAATAATTTCATTGTAATTTTGAAACTTTTCAATTTTTTGCATATCTTTAACCTTTTAATATAAAATTCAATTAATAAATATATTTTAAATTTGAATTGTTTAGACTAGTTGGACTATAATCTTGCTTTTGTAGCGGCTATCCCATTTTGGTAGTGTTAGAACTTCTTTTGGTGATAATAGAGAGCAAGTAACAGTGTTCAAATATTTGAGGGCTGTATAAACCGCAGTTTCCATTTCATTTGGAGTTGGACGGCGCCATTCACATCCTGGAACTGGAATGTAGCCAATAATATGATAAGGAATTATATTGTCAATTTCAGAAATAAATTTACTTATTTTTTCAATCTCAATATTGTCAATATATTCTGGAATATAGATACTAG
>SUPS01000201.1:1597-7630 GCA_005191415.1 Candidatus Helarchaeota ASGARD archaeon Hel_GB_A | reverse complement strand
GGGCTGATTCTTGTACTCCAAAGGAATTAATTCACAAAATTGGTACCTTACCTCTGGCGATAACCGCCCATGAATTTGATATACCTTTGTATTCTTTAACTCATTCATTAAAATACTACAATGGAACCCAGTTCGGAATTCCAATTCCCATCGAAAATAAACCTGTTTCAGAAATAACAGAACTATCAAAGGAGAATTTACAGATTAAGAATTACTATTTTGATCGAACTCCTATGAAATATATTAAAGGAATCATTACAGAGGATGGCATTCTTACCGCTTCAGCCGATATACAGAGAATAAGTCAAAAATTTCCCCTAAATATATTAGAAAAATTGTATAGATCTATAAATGGATAATTTGATTTTAAGCAATCAGGCTAGGTGTTTTTATGTTTGATGATGTAACACAAGATACCTTCCGAGATTACATTAAAAAGAATAAAAACGTGATAGTTTATTTTTGGACCCCTTGGTGTGGTGCATGCCGCTTCCAAGAACCTGTGCTTGAACAAATTTGCCATGCATTTCCAAACCAAATTAAAATTGCCCGTATTGATGCAGAACGTAACTCCCATCTCGCCCTCTCATACCAGGTTCGTGCCACTCCCACCCTTCTCTTTTTTAAAAATGGGAAGAAAGTAAGATTTAAATCAAAAAGTGGGGGTCGTATCGACCGCCTTGTCGGCGCATAAGACTTCCAACGGCTCTATGGGATTGTAGATTACCTTATCCACATGAATTAAGTGAATTCCTCATCTAACTAAAAGGAAAAAGGTTTGATTACTTATCTTCTATTCTCCTTCCTTATATAAAGAATATCTCTAAAAATTAATTATTTACACATAGTATTAATCTAAGGGAATGGTTGAACAGTTTGACATTGCCGAAGAAGGTAATCCTCAGTCTTCTCCAATTAAGTAAAGAGACTGAATACGTAGCACTCGAAAAATTAGCTGCAAAAACGCAGTTATCTATTCAGGAGTTATTAGAACTTTTAGATGGGCCTTTGAAGAAAGATATCGAAAAAAATTCATCTATAATTCATATTACTAAAGATAATCGTATTAATTTAATTAACAAAGCCATAGATGCAAGAATCGACCTAGATCATTTAGTAGAAACTCTCCATTGGCGAGAATTCGAGAAAATTTGCCTAATTGTCTTTGAATATCATGATTTCTATACGATTCCCAATTTTCGTTTCTCACTCAAGAAAAGACGCTTTGAAATCGATGTCGTTAGTTTGCGAACTCCCTTGATATTTGCAATAGATGCTAAAAAGTGGAAATCAGGAAGATCTAGTGGATTGAAGCCTATGGTTAAAAATCATATCCAAAGGGTCACTTATTTTGCCAACGCTCTCAAAAATCAAGATATTCGGAAAAAATTACTCATTTCACAATGGCAACAGGCAATAGTTATTCCGTTGATTGTGACATCAAGGACCTATGACATCCAAATTTTTCAAAAAGTACCAATTATCCCATTTTTCCGGTTAAATCAATTTATTAACGATTATTCTGTTTATTTAGACTTGATTTTCCATCTACCAATTAATTTGTCCGCGAAGAAGTCATGGGATTCAAAAAATACATTAAGCTACTATTTTAAATCAAATACGACCAAAGAAAAACTATCAGATTAATAAATTAAGATCTATACAATAGCTTAGAGATATTGGTATCTTTGACAATGAGAAAATGATTGGAATTAGGTTTTTATGAGCGGTATAGTGATTTGCCCCATGTGCGGGGCGCAAACAGAAGCGAACAAGAAATTTTGCCCTATATGTGGAGCTCCTCTTAATAATGTATCACCTTCAGGATTGAATTCCACTTCCGCTTCAAGTACTTCGAATGCTGCTTCTACCCTTTTTAGTAGATTACAGAACAAGAAAAAAGCAGAACCGAATAAACACTCTTCTGTGAGTTCAACACCTTCTTCTTCCAGTGCAGCTGTTCAAATAGTTGAAAGGAAAGAACGTCCAAAAGTCTTCAAGCAAAAACCCTTGGGCATCGCAACACCTCACGAAACTACATCGCGAGCAAAACCTTCTGGTCTTACTGCTGATGTACAAGCGCAACTTATCGAATTTTTACGAGGATTGAATCGACTTGATAAAAATCTTGAAGCATCAGCGGTTGTCCGACGAGATGGTTCGCTTCTTGCTTCCGCCCACTCATCACGAGTCAAACCAGAAATGATGGCCACTATTACAAGCACCCTTTTCGGAATTGCAGAAGATTCGGTTCGCGCCATCTCTGGAGGAAAAATGCGGATTGTAACGATCACCGCGCAACAAATCACTCTAATGCTTCGTCCCATTAATGATGAAACCATTTTACTATTAGCCACGGGACCTAATTCTAATATCGGACTTATTACTATGAAAAGTGAATTAGTGGCCCAAAATATCGCCAACTTTTTGTTAAAACTAACTTAATTAGACCTCTCTATTATAGCAAAGCCATTTACTTACTAGTTTTAGATCCTCTTCGTTGTTTTCTTTTTTCTTCAAATAAAGTCTCGTTTTCAGAAGTTGAAGGTGCTTATAGCTCTTTCGTATTCGTTTAGGTAGCTCCTTTTATATAGTATCCATTTTTTATTATTAATAACGAACTTTATTAATAGAAGAGTGACAGTAAATGCCTCGAAAAAAGAAAAAATCAGAAGATGAAGAAAAAAAATCAGAGGATGCGGAAGTAAAAGCAAAAGAAAAAGAGAAGGAGAAAAAAGAGGAAAAGAAGAAGGAGAAGTGGAAAAAGATCACCAGAAGGCAAATAACTGTGGACTTTTGGCGTACGAGCCTTCATGGTGAAAAAATTGGTGTCCGACAAAAAGATCAACAGAGAGCAAAAAGTAGACAATTCTCGAAAGATATGGAACTATATGGCGAAATTCGATTTGGTAAGGAAGAATCAGGCCATATTGGATTCAGAAGCACAGAATGGCTTGAAAGTGATATTTCAAAAGGGCAAATACCTCGCTTAGTAGTTCGCTTTTTTGATGATAATGACCGCTGGGTCGCAAGTATCGAAGAAAACACGATCCAAGGACTCATGCTTTCCCTTGCCTACAACGAACCGATGCCTGTTTTTAATATTTTCATTAAAGGGGTTTCGAATGTCTATACCATGATGCGTATTGAAGAAGGTATGTCTGATAGAATGGTCGTACCCCTCATTCTTGAGAAGGATGGGAATACCGTGGACTTTTTCATCTTCAATCGGAAACAATTTACAATGGGTGATGATTGGGAAATATATCGCCCAAGTGAAAAAAAGAAAATTCTCGCTGATTTGGATTCAAAGAAATTAGACATTGGCGGGAAAGTTGAAATTAACATCTATGACCCTGAACTTGTGAAAAATAAAATCTTTGTCAATACCTTAATCATGTTTGCCTCTATTATCAAATTCTGGGGCGAAGTCAAAGATACATTAAAAGATGTATATAAAAAATACAAAGATGAAGCCTTTGACTTCAAACCTTCTCGTCATGAATTGGATTTACTTCAGAATCCGCGACGTTATGCCCGTTAAAATAGCCCGTTATAGTGAAAGAACATGTTCCATATTGCGGCTATTGTAAGCAAAGTCAATGGAAAATACCTCTTTTATAAAGATTACTGGGGAAAATATCCTGATCCAGACCCTTTCTTTAAATTTTTCGCTGCCTACATCCCTTTTGTCGTTCGGGAAAAAGAAAATACCTATAAAATGGTTCGCTGGAATCAATTACGTATTGCCTTCGGGAATTTTAATGAAATCGTCATGATCTTGGCAGCCACCTTGGAGACAAATGACAAACAGTTTGAAGATTATCTTATTAGATCCTACGAGATGTTACTGAGTATTTTTGGGGACCTTACAGATGTACAAAATATTCCCCAGAATATCGATGAGTTCTCTCGCGAATTAGAACTTATGATACGCGTTTCTGCAACGAAAGAAGATCTTGAGCGCCTGGATTGGACTGTTGAAGAACGGCATGGTATAACACCTGCTAGCGAAGAAGTCAATCGACGAACGGCAATCCACTCTGAACAAGCAGCAAAACTTCTGGAACAATTTGCTGTAGAAATGCTAGACAATTCTATCACCAAATATCGCCTCTTTCTCACGGCTGCTGTCCGTTTAAAGGATGCAATTCATTATGAAGTGATTGTCGACTTTTCCCCATACCCGCATCCTCCCGTTTTTGAATTTCCCCCCAAATTACAAGCTATTCTCGGCGATGCTGGCGAAGCACTAGAGACTATTCGGGATTGGGACCCTGTCCATCCGCCTGATTGGGTAGATATTGTCCAAGAATTAGAAGATAAAGTATATAAATCCGAAACCCATCTGGTTGAACCAATTGTCGAAGAACCTGCTGTCCCCCAGAAGAAAAAAGGTTACGCAAAACAGCTGAATCTTCCACCCCGAAAGGAGCCGAAAGGAATCCCTTACCCACAGAGTCGACCTAAGGAACCAAAAGGCATTCCCTATCCAGTGGACACACCTGCAAAACCAAAAGAAGCGAAAGGTGTTCCCTTTACTACCCCTGACAAACCGAAGCCACCTCAAAAACCTAGTGCCGCCCCCAAACAAGTTCCCTTTCAAGCCCCTCCTCCACCTGAAACAAAAGTGTCCGCAAAGAAAAAGGAAGTCACTTGCCCTAATTGCGGATTCATTTTCAAATCAAAAGACGAAAAAACTTGCCAGCTCTGCGGATCACCTCGACCCGATGCATGATTTCCTCATATCTGCGTAAAATCTACGATGTCTTGCTGAACTCCCATTGTTTTTAAGATAGTTTCTGCCTCTCCAACCATTTTTTTTATTAATTCCCCCGCAGAGCGAATTTTTTCAATTGTCCCTACGGCAAGAGAATAGGGCACATATTTAGGACGCTCTGATTCAAAATGGCAGATTTTCTTTATTACTTTCGGATCAAAACAATCAGCATCTATCAATTGCTGTTTCCAATCATCAGGAATCGGGCTTTCCTTGGTCGCAAGAAAGGCTGTGCATAGATGGACTGCTTGAGCTCCTAAGACAAGTGCCGCCAACATTCCCTTCCCATCACTGATTCCTCCAGACGCTATGAAAGGTACCTTCAATAATCGCTTGGCATGGACCATATTAATGAATAACGTATTTTGGTTCGGATTTTTCAAGCCGCCGCCTTCCAACCCCGTAAGAATAATAGCATCTGCTCCCATATTAACCCCTTTAATTCCATGTTTCATAACGGTAACCTTATGAATCCAATTCATCCCATATTCTTTTGCTTTTTTTCCAAATTGATCAACCTTGTACGCAGCCGTTATTATGGTTTTCACGCCCTCTTCTTTCGCAATTTCTAAATATCGATAAAATGGATGGTCTGGTGTGATTTCTTTATCTATCGAAAAATTAATTCCAAAAGGCTTCTTAGTCATATTCTTTATTTTTCGTAGAGCGTTTTGAAAAGCATCTTCACCCTGGAAATATGAAGCCGTTAAAATTCCAAATCCACCTGCTTCGCTTATTGCCGCAGTCAAATCGGAATCATCATATCCGGCAAATGCACCTAATAAAATCGGATAATCACATCCAAGCATTTCCGTAATTCGCGTTTTCCATTTCATTTTATCCACTCATTATGTATTCAATCCTTTTAAATCATAGTAGGAATACTTAATTTCTAAGAATTTATAATACTTTGTTTACAATTTTCTCCTTGAATTTTCCTGATATTTTTCAAGAAAACTCCGTTTATACTCTAAAAAGATTCCCTCTTGGATTGCTTTTCGAATATTTCGGACCAATTCGAGAATAAAATGGACATTATGTAAAGCAGCTAAACGCATTCCGAGTAATTCTTGATGTTTAAAAAGGTGGGTGATATAAGCGCGTGAATAATTCTGACAGGTAAAGCAGGTGCATTCAGGATCGATTGGATTCGCATCGCGCCGATATTTTGCGGCTTTGATGCTAATCGGGCCTGATGTTGTAAAAACGGTCCCATGTCGCCCAGACCGCGTGGGGAATACAGAATCAAAAAG
>SUPS01000201.1:0-1433 GCA_005191415.1 Candidatus Helarchaeota ASGARD archaeon Hel_GB_A | reverse complement strand
ACCCTTTTTTAACCATCTCTTCAACACTTTTCTGCCGTAGATCCTTAAAAGTCCCCCCCTGAATGATGCCAAAAAGCGCCTGTTTTGGATTTTGGTGTGCTTCTTTCGATTCATCTGCCCATCTCAAAGTTCTATCCAACGAGTCCTTGAAATACTGGTAATCTGTAGAAAAACGAGGACATTCATCTAGTGCCATTATGATATCTGCACCCAAATCATTTTGGTATTGGATGGCAATTTCTGGTGTAATTTTATGGATTTGCCCATCATGAGGCGATCGAAAATAAATCCCTGTTTCATCGATCTTCTGAAAGAGATAACTATTCGTAGCTTGAAAGCCTCCGTTATCCGTGATAAGTGGGTATTTCCAGTTCATAAATTTATGAAGTCCTCCCAAATCTCTAATTAATTCCGTTCCTGGATGGAGATACAAATGAAATGCGTTGACGATAAGAATTTGTGCGCCCATTTCCTGAAGTTCGCTTGATGACAATGTCTTTACCGTACCTTTCGTTGCCACCGGGACAAACATAGGCGTATCTACATTCCCATGGGGTGTAATAAATTCTCCAATTCTCGCTGCTGTTTGTGAATCCTCATATTTTATCGTAAATTTAAACATCTTACCTATAGCTTCTCCTAACTTTATCTAAGTTTGAAAAATCGACATATCCTAACTCTTCTCTTACTATCAAAAAATTTTGTAAAAATCTATCGAAAGAATAAATTATTTATTTGACTATTAAGGAGATTCTTAGAATTTTTACGTCTAATAGGAGGTTTAAGAACCTAAATTAAATCCCTTTACGCTTGTATTAGGTAATGAAAGATAACAATAAGAACTTTTTAATCAAATCAATCCTAATCAATAAAACATGTTTTATGCTTTTGCTTTCCAAGCTTTGGCACTAACACGTTCCACGAGCCCATTCTGTTCCAGCCGATTGAGAATTTGCACGACTTGATTTTGGTCTAAAGTTCTTTTAATTATTCGAACAATCGCATGAGGTCTATGCGATTCAGTCTGAATGGCAGCCAAGACTAACTTCTCATAGTCTGAAAGTCCATCTTCTGAAATTTCAGAGACCCCTTTCTTACCTTTTTTGGACATGGATCTCACCTAACTATTTCTTCTCAAAACCATCTTATTTTAAATTCTTACTTTAGGTAATAACAAACATGATTTCTTCTTAAAATTATCTAAGAAAATATAATAAATTTTTTAATCAGATATGTTCAAAATTATTTGCAGCCTAATACTTTGGAGATATCAGAGTTTATAAAAGGGGTAAAAATGAATACTCCATCTTTTCAGGAAGACGAATTAGACCAAAAAGATGTTTATGACTTATTAAAGCTTTTGACGGATGCAAAACGATTAAAAAAGGCAGAAACCATCAAAAATAGCGATATTCGATTAATTTTCCAATCTG
>SUPS01000200.1:1508-7634 GCA_005191415.1 Candidatus Helarchaeota ASGARD archaeon Hel_GB_A | reverse complement strand
TAATATATCTTTCTATAATTAATTGTTTTTGTTCAATTATATGATGGAACTCCTTCTCTAATTCGTCAAGAATTTCAGATACTCGAAAAACCTCCTTTTTGAATCTTATTTTTCCAGACTTCAAACGAGAATATTCTAACATTTCATTAACTAAATGTTCTATTCGTTTTTCATTTCTTAAAATGATTTTAAGATCTTCTCGTTGTGTTTCATCTAAATTGGACGATTTCAATAAAAGTTCTGCAAATCCTTTGATAGCAACGAGAGGGGTACGTAATTCATGGGAAATATCTGCAAAAAACTCATCTTTTATTCGATCTAATTCTTTTAATTCTTCGTTTTGCCTCTGAATTTTAGATAAAAGCTCTAACTGTGTTTTTTCTAATCTTTTTCGCTCTGTTATGTCTTGTGCAACTATAATTATCTTATCTTTTTCATTTCTATCCATTATAAATCTTCCACTTACTTCAAGCCAAATATAAGTCCCATCTTTTTTCTTTATTCGCACTTCAAGAGTTCCTTCACCTTTTTCACTGATCTTTTTAAATTGTTTCCTAACTTGTTCAAAATCATCTGGATACACTAATTCTTGCCCGTTTTTCCCCAACAATTCTTCGCGTTCATAACCTAATGTTTTGATACAAGATTCATTGATAAATTCACATTTAAATTCTTTATTTAATATAGCAATTAAATAATTCGTTTTCTCAGTAATGAATCGATATTTTTCCTCGGATTCAATTAACTTTTGCTCAGCTTTTTTCCAATTAGTAATATCCGATACACAAGCAATTGCCCCCTTGTAGGATCCATTTTCATCATATATCGGTCCCGTTTCTAGACTTGTATAAATTCGCCTGCCATCTTTGCGAATAAATTCAAAAAAGTGCTGTTCTTTAATCCCTTTTTTCACTTGTGCTAAATAATCTTTAGCTAGAGGGAGATCTTTCTCATCAATAAAAGAGAAAATATACTTACCAAGTAATTCTTCGACCGTATAACCTAAAATTTCTGCTAAACGTTGATTAACAAATGTAGTTTTATCCTTTTCATCAATAACCCAAATCCCTTCTTGTGCATTCTCAACTAATGTTCTATATTTTCTCTCAGATTCCTTTAGCTTTTCTTCTGCTTCCTTTTTTTCTGTAATGTCTTGAATTATTGCTTGAATATATGTTTTATTTCCTAGTTTCACTAATGACGCTCTGGTATTCACATATAATTTTTTTCCATCTTTTCTGTAGGCTGGTAATTCCAGTGGTTTTGTGGATTGCCCCTTTAGTACTATTTCAATTCTTTTTTGAAGAACCTGTGCTATGTCAGGAGGATACGCTTTTATATCCAAAAAATTTCTTCCAATAAGCTCATTTTGTTTATATCCAAATAGAGTTTCAATCATAGAATTACAATCTAATATATTTCCATCCGTATCGAATAGAATGATTGCATAGGGGGAATTCTCGAAAAGTGCTCTATATTTCGCTTCGGATTCTTGTATTTTTTGAATTAATTTATTTTTCTCTGTTATATCTACAACCGTTATCATATCTGCTGGTTTTCCTTGAAAAATTATTGATTTCGAATAAATTTCCAACCAAATTATCTCCCCTGATTTCTTGATACTTCTAAATTGATACTGGGTCATTGCATCTTTATTCCCTCGCTCTTTTTTCCTAGCTTGGTTCCTAACAAACTCCCTATCATCTGGATGTATTATCTTGAGGTAATCTTCTGAGGGCCAGGATAACATTTCTTTAAGAGAATAACCGAAAATATTTGCAAATCGGTTATTAACATATTTGAAAGTACCATTTTGCAGGATTGCAATTCCCATAAAGGACTGTTCTGCAATGATTCTGAATTTTTCTTCAGATTCTTTCAAAGCAGCCTCAATATTTTTACTCTCTGTAATATCATTTATTAATATTAATTCGTAATTTATTCCACTCGATAAAAATGAATCAAAATATAAATTAATCCACTTTATTTTCCCTGATTTAGTCCTTATGTTGTAGGTACATTTTTTTATTGAGATATCTTTCTTATCTTGCATATTTTTAATATGTTGTAATTTAAGAATTAAATCGTCAATGTGGATTTTTGTAGCAAGTTCTTCTAACGTCCAATTTAATATTTCTCTAATGGGATATTCAATAATTCTAGAAAATGCTTCATTAACATGCTGAATTTTATCATTTTGAATAAGAATTATTCCCATCATGGATTCGCTTAGCTTTCTCTGGGTCAAACTATCCAAAGAACTCATTTTTCTCCTCATCCAGTTTTGTTCCAATATTTCACCTATATTTACAGCACTAACTTAAGTAGGTTTGGAATCGAGGAAAAGTAAATTCTTGAGATAACTCCAAACGTAATGGATATGTTCGTCCAAAAAAATAAATAAAATTTCGAGAATTTACTATTTAGGTGATTGAAGATGAGTCCACAAAATAAACCTCTTGACATTGCAATAATTCGATGCGAGCGTACTCAAGAATCTTGTCCAGGAACATCCTGTCTTCTATCATTTCAAGAAAAGAAACATACTTTCCGAAATTATGATCCTCAAACACGTTTAGTGGGTTTTTTCTCATGTGGTGGCTGCCCAGGTCGCCGAATTTTTCGTCTTCTTCGCACTCTAAAAGAAGAAACAAACGTGAAAATAATTCATATTTCCTCATGTATCCTTAAAGAAGAACCTTTTCCTAAATGCCTTCATAAAAAAGATATTATTAATTCTGTTAAGAAATTAGGCTTTAAAGTCGTTCTGGGGACCGATAATAAGTGGGAAATCGAATTACAATCGAAACGCAATCGAGATACTCCTTACTCGAAAGATGATCCTATTTTAGAAGGTTCTGAACACTGGTAACTATTTTTGACATCTCCCATGAATCCATTCTTTCCAAATTGAATTTTAAGTGGTATTTTAAAACAAAATGCTGTACCTTCATGTGATTCTTTAGCTTCTACCCAAAACTTTCCGTTATAAAGTTCGATAATCTTTATACATAAAGCCAACCCAACTCCTACCTTCTTGACATTTATCATCTTCCTAGAATCGAATTTAATGAACTGCGAGAATAGCTTTGGAATTTCCTCGCCTATTGAACTAATTCCTTCATTATGAATTAAAAAAGTCCAAAATGAATCAGCCACATTCGATTCAATAGTAATCTTTCCATTTTCCTCAGAAAATTTTATGGCGATAATAAGTAAATTTTGTATCAATTTTTTGATATGAAATCTATCAAGGCTAATTTCATGATTTTCATGGAATTTCACTTCGATTTTCAAAAATTTTTCTTGAATAAATATTTGAAATTCATTAAGTATTTCATCAATAATTTCAGAAACATAAAATCTATCTTGTTTGAAGGTATTTTTTCCTTCTTTTAGACGAGAATAATAGATAATATCATTCACAAGATTCTCTAACCGTAATTCATTTTTTAAAATGATTTGTAAGTCTTGAATTACCTCATCTTCTAATTTTGACGAATTTAAAAGAATTTCTGTAAATCCTCTAATGGATATAAGAGGAGTACAAAGTTCATGACAAATATCATCATAAAATTCATCTTTTAATCGATCAAGCTCCATTAATTCCTCATTCTTCTGCCTAAGTTCTTCCAGTGCTTTTTTTAATTTCGTTTCCACCTCCTTCCGCTTTGTAATATCCCTGAGGACCGCAATTAATTTCTGTTTCCCTTTCCTTTTAAGAAATTTACCCTTTAACGAGATGTAAATAGAATGTCCTTCCTTATGGCGGATTTTTAGATCAAATGCAATTTCAGTTGCCTGATTTGATACATTTTTTATATTTTTTAAGGCAAATGGTAGATCTTCAGGATCGACAAAATCAAAAAAATTTAAGCCAATTAGATCTTGTGGTGAATATCCAAAAATTTGGGGCGCTTGGGGACTGACATAAAAAATTGTGCCATCTGTGTATATTTCCAGTATAAGGTCATTGATATTTTCTAGAATTTCTTGATAATGCTCAAGAGGAGGATCCATCTAGAAACTCCCTACTGATATCCTTTGATTGTTACTATCCACTAGTGATAATAATTTATATAGTTTTTCAATTTTTAAATTATTTTAAAATAAGAAACGCTTGAGTGATTTAAAGCTAAAAGTGGGCGAAGAATTAAAAATCTTCTAGAAAAATTAAAGTTATATAGGTAGTCGATTTTTGTAAAAAAGATAAGTGATTAATCGATTTTTATAAAAAAGTTTTTAAGTCCTTTCATAAGAAATGTAGGTGCCATTTTCCAGAACCATCGATATTTTGGTTGCATTAATCGTAATAACTTTTTCCCAAATAAGAAATATCCAATATCCTTATAGAAGAATCGATAACTGTATTCTAAAAGTTCTTTTATTTCTTCAATTGATAAATCTGGTGTTCCCATCATTACATCAAAGTCCCATGATGCCCAATCAAAATCTTTATCCACCCAACCATTGGCTACAGCTTCTTCCCAGAGCCTCGTTCCTGGAAAGGGGGTCAAAGGATTTGTCATCATAATATCAATTTGTAATTCTTTCATCAATTGAAACGTCTTTAAGGTATCTTCGCGTGTTTCTCCAATATTTCCTATAATAAATGACCCGAAGACAATCATACCATTCTTATGTATGAGCGTCATCGCATTTTTAGCTTGATGCAATTTTATTTGTTTATTCATTGAATTCAAGCTCATCTGTTTGAAGCTTTCAAATCCTAAAAAGTAACAAATAAAACCACTTTTTGCCATCTTTTTGACCATGTCAGGATGTTTAGCTATGTCATCCACTCTTGATTGACAGACAAACATATATTTCTTATGAAACCCGTATTCTTGAATTAAATCGCAAATTTTCATCACTCGTTTATAGTCTAAGGTGAAATTATCGTCCACGAAGAAGATAAGTTTCGTCTTTTTAGGAACTCGAGCTATTTCCTTAACAACACGAAGAGGGGATTTTTTACGGTAGGTACGGCAATAGAATTTTGTAACACAACAAAATTTACAATCAAATGGACAACCACGGGAGCTCTCAATAACATCTGCCGGATTCCAGAGGTAATGATATTTCGAATAATCCACTAAATCTTTTCTAGGATATGGCAATGTATCCAAATTTTGAATAAATGGACGAGGTTCATTGAGCTGATATCCCCCATTAGCTCGGTATCCCAACCCTAGAATTTCTGATGGTGATACCCCCTCTACTAATTCTTTAAACGTATATTCGCCTTCTCCTCGAACAATATAATCTACATCTGGATATCTCATAACATCAGGCTTAAGTGTTGGGTGAAACCCACCTAAAACCGTAGTTACACCATTTCGTTTAGCAATTTTACAAAGTTTTAATACTACGTTAAGTCCAGTTGTCATCGTCGCAATTCCCACAAGGTCTGCCTTTGCAATCTTCTGTTCAATTTCAGAAACCTGCATGAAAGGATTTACATTCAAATCAAGAATTTCGACATCATGGTCAGGAATCATGGCTGCTAATTGCATCAATGAGAGCGGAGGCGAAAGCATAACTTTGCCCATACCTGAACCCACTTTGAATGGAGGGTAAATTAACAAAACTTTCATTTTACATATCACCCCGCTTAAATTGGTAACTTAATCAACTCAGTTCCGCATAATGGACAAAATGTCGCATCATGACGATAAATAGTTGCATTACAACCAGGACAATTCCTCTCAGGCCATTTATCTATTTTATCTTTCGAATTTAATCGAATTATTATATTTTCTAACATATTTCTCAACAAATTTTGCACCCATCTACATTGTTTTTTTCGTTCTTCATCTTCTGGAAAAGATTGAATATAAATCAAAGATAACTCAATCAAAAAGTTTTCAATAAATCGGATTTGGTCTGAAAAATTTTTATTGACTTTTATTTTCAGAATTTTTTCACCTGCTTCGGTTAAAGAATAGACTTTTTTCAAGGGCCCTAATGGACTTTTCACTTTTTTCGCGTTTAGAAATCCTTCTCGTTTAAGTTTAGAAAGAATTGGATAGATGGTTCCAGAACGCGCTTCCCACGTCCCAGCAAAATGTTTATTCAGATTTTGAATAAGATCATACCCTGAAATTTGTTTGCTATGGTATATAC
>SUPS01000200.1:0-1498 GCA_005191415.1 Candidatus Helarchaeota ASGARD archaeon Hel_GB_A | reverse complement strand
GGTATATACTTTCCAAAATAGTGAATTCTAGTGGGGTTAATTTAGGTTTTGTAATTGATTTAAATAATTCTTTCCTAAATTCCTCAGAAAACTCCTGAAAATCTTCATCAAGGTCCAAAAACTTTCCTAGCCACATGACGTTCCCTTATTCTTCTTTCCTGATTTTTTTTCTTAATTTCTCCATTTCCTTTTCAATCGCTAATTCTTTTTTTGATTTTCCATCTTTAGATTTGGACTTTGGCTTTCTGAATATTATATAGTAAATGAGAGCATGACCGATGAGCCCCATCCCCCAAGCAACTGTAGGATAAAGTACCCAACTAAGCCATCCAACTTCAACAAGATTAATCGTAGCTAACAAAAGTATACCAAAAATATATGCGACTAAATTGAAAATTAATCCACGTATTCCATAAGATGTTCCTCTAGCATACATTATATATGCACTTGTATGGATCATTAACCCAATTAACCATCCAAAAAGAGGATAAAATGCCCATAGCTTTGTAGGCGTGAAAATAAAGTTTAAGATGAATAATAATATATTGACTATAATGTATATTATCGCATGTAATTTAACAGAATACCGAAATGTGACTTTTTGCGATGCAATTCGTCTCAAACTCTCTTCAGAGAATCCGATCTCTTCGCTCATAATTTTCACAACATTGCTATGTAGATTTGACAATATGTAGATCTAACAATTCCACTATATAAATTTGTTGGTTCTACATAGATGATAAAATCATGAAAAATCAGATTATATACGGCCAAACAACGGTTATAATAAGAATTATAAAATTAAGTATTCCAAAAACGATGGCTGAAAGGCGAAATTGCTTTTTATAGCGCTCGGAAAATAACCAACCAAAAAAAGAGAAACTAAGTGCAAATAATGTAAGAATTTGAAACAAACTTACCCAAAATTCTATTAAATAATAATCGATCATCTTCCATCCTCTAAATTAACTGATAATTAATGAGGTAAAAAACATGGTTAATCCACAAAAAATTGGATTCAGTATATTATCACTAATTGGAATAGGTGGTGTCAGGAAATCAAGGACGAAAAATGTCAATGCGCCTACTAGACAAATGATTACTCCTTCTACAATCGATCCTTGATAAAGCGTTCCATAAATTGGCGCCAAAGAAATTATTGCTAGGTAACATAAAAATCCAAATAAAAAAGAACCGATTGTGCCTGCTATGGTCCCCTCCCATGTTTTTGGGGAAGTTTCTCTTAATCTATGAGTTCCTTTCGTGACACCTGCAATGGTTGCCATCGCATCCCCTAATGCTGCAATTCCAATTGTTGCCGCCGCAATCGGAGGTTTGAAAAATAAAACTGGAATCATACAACCGAGCAGAATATAAATATGAGGGCCAAAGGTTTGCTCTTCACTTTTTCTCCATGTCTTTGAAACCGTTTGCAAAAGATTATACCTTGGTTCATATAAGCGGACAAAATCTGTAAATAAAACGAAGAAGAATATCA
>SUPS01000199.1:4573-7639 GCA_005191415.1 Candidatus Helarchaeota ASGARD archaeon Hel_GB_A | reverse complement strand
CTCCTAATTAAAATCCTTATACTCTTGATATTATTAATTTCCATTTTTTATATTTTTTCACATCATGTAATATTTGAATTCAAATCGAATTTTAATCTATTTGGAAGGAATAATTTTTCTTAATTTTTCTTTCAAACAAAACTTTTTTATAATGCTTTTTAGAAAATACGGCACAACTAAAGTTAAAAATTGAATTTAAAGTTTTAAAACGGAGATTTAGTGATAAAAAACATAATAATTGAAATATAGTGCGAGGGTCTCTAATGCCTCGAGAAAGAGTTGAACATGTTATTCCTATTGCCCCAATCGATCGGTTGATAAGAAAAGCAAAAGCTGAACGTGTTAGTGAAAAGGCAGCAATAGCTTTGGGGGAAATTTTGGAAGAAGTCGGATTAGAAATTGCATCTATGGCTCGTGAGCTAGCTGAACATGCTCATCGAAAAACTGTTAATGGTGAAGATATTAAACTCGCTTATAAGCAATGGCGAAGAAAAATATAAACTTAATTTTACCAATTTTTTAATTGATTCTTAAAGAAATATAAAATTTCAGTCTTCGCGTAATCTATAATAGCTATTTGCTTCTGAAAGAAGAAGTAAAAAAATAATTGAATTAAATTTTTATTCCACAATAAGGACACATAATATAATCAAGTCTAATTTCTCTTTGACACCCAGGGCATCGATATTCTCGCAATTTTTGGCTACAGTAGGGACAATAATAAAAATTTGCTTGAATAGGACGTCTACATCTCGGGCATGTATCCCCAACTGCAGCACCCGCACTTGGAGGCGCTGCAGTTACACCACCTTGCGGAGATGTACTAGCTGCTGCCGCTGGAGCTGCACTAGTGGCTGCCGTAGGAGTGACTTGAACGGGACCTCGCTCTGCTTGCCTGATTAACGCCTTAACTGATTGTGATATTTGATAGGGATTAATCATTGGAATTGCAAGATTTTGTATGATGAAAGCTATCATCTTATTCCCATTTAATTCGTCAAAAAGTCCCTGTTCTAGTATTTCTTTCCCTTTTACAAGTCTTAAAGCCCATTTGTCATCAATCTTACCTAATTGTGCCATATAACTAGAACCAGGTATTCCTATTGGAGATGAATATGCAATAAATTTCCCCAAAGAATCATATTCTGCCATTATTTTTTCACCAAATAATCATTTTTCTGGAATTTTTTTTATTCTGACCTTTTCTTGCAATATTTACTCTCAATTATTATTTGAATTCTATTGCCTAAAATATTAATTACTTTAATTAATTACTTACTATCTATTATGAATGTTGTCTTTCAATTGAATGATATGGTGTGATGATGTGACGAAATGTACAAAATGCGGAAAAGAAGTATATATGCCATTCATTTGTAATTACTGTGGAAATGCATTTTGTGCAGATCACCGCCTTCCAGAAAATCATAATTGTAAAAATATTCATGAAGCGCTGCCCCCACATGCCCGGACTTCTCCTCCACCGCCAACTTCTACTTCAGAAACGATATATACAACATCAGAACCCGACTGGGATTCTACAGAGGGCGAAATTGTTGATCGTTACTTTGAACCAGATGGTACTGAAGTTATCGTTCGTCGTGTTCCTATTTATGCAATAGAGCGCCCCGAAAAACCAATCTGGTACTTTAGTAAATTGGAATTACAACATTTGGCAATTGGTATATTATTAATGTTCGGAGTGGGCGTATCGATGTTCTACACAATGTATTTTTTTGCGGGTCTTGACCCAAAATGGGACTTTACTCTATTACTTGCTGGATTTGCTACATTAGCTTTTCTCCTTCACGAACTAGGCCACAAATTTGCGGGAATACACTTAGGGAATTGGTCTGAATTTCGTCTTATAAAAATATTCACCATTTTAACTGCAATTTCAGTTATTCCGCTCAATCCTCTCAAGATCGTTTGCCCTGGTGCTGTGCAAGTTACAGGTGACACAGGACCCAAAAACATGGGGAAAATCGCTCTTGCAGGTCCTTCCGTTAATTTAATCCAGGCAACAATTTTTGTCATTCTTGCGAATATTTTCTTTCTTCCTACAGATGATTTTTTCAAAGTTTTTATCATCGCAGCTTATTTAAATGCGTTCTTAGGTTTATTCAATCTGATTCCAATAGGTCCTTTGGATGGTCTCAAAGTTATTCGCTGGAATAAAGTTTACTATCTCATTACAATTGCATTGTTAATCGGTTTTCTTATCTATTTATTCCCTCGCGTCAGTTTCTAATGGCTGCTATTCGATATCATCTGAAGAAATAAAAGAAAGAAAAAAAGCGAGTTAGGTTTTAACCTTTCCAGTAATTGCATCACAGAAAACTTTTTTGCGGATTTCATTATAATTTAAAACGGCTACGAAAAATGGACTGAGGATAATTTGAATTAAAGGTACTTCAAATACTTCTTCTAGAATCCGTTGCACGTCTGTAGGACGGCGCGCAATTTGAATTCGCAATTTTTCAATCGCTAATTCAGGGGTAATCTTTGCGATTTGAATGCGATCTTGATTTTCATCAACGAATGTACTAGGCGCATCCTCAAGTGCCATGCTACTGAGCGTTTCTGGATTAATTTGATTTCCTTCGATATTAAAAGCCAGATCCCCATGATTCTCCATGTAGACCTTTTCGACGATATCTATTGTAATATTTCGTTTTAATCTGCGTGGTCCTTCAATGACTTCCCCTAACTCAATAATTTCATCGAAAACCTTGACGCCTTCTACATCTTCCTTAACGGGAACTTCAAGATGCTTATGTCTTAGATATCGAATCCAATATTTTCCTTTTACCCTTAAAAACATGTTGTAGTGCTCTTCTATACTCTCAATTTTAATATCTTCTGGACTAGCTTTTCTACCATAGGGTTTCTTTTTTTTCTGCTCAATTAAAGTTCTTGCTTGATGTTCATCTACCTGTTTCACGATGAAATAGACCTTCTGTTTTTCTATTTTCTCAGTAAGCGCCGCATTTGGTCCTTTTATATCATATTCTGACAAAATTTTCACCTACTTTAAAATAATAAAAATCCCGTCCGCTCTTATAG
>SUPS01000199.1:0-4563 GCA_005191415.1 Candidatus Helarchaeota ASGARD archaeon Hel_GB_A | reverse complement strand
CGGTAAATATTTTAATATTTCATAGTTTTTAAATAGTTTAAATTTACTTTTTTTCTAAAAGATTATAAAAAAGGATCATCATTACGAATATAAAATTGTATTTTTTAAATCGTACTTTTCAAGAAAATTAGGTCGCGACAGAACTAAATGAGCTCAGAAATAGAAAATTGGAAGATAGGTCTGGATTGCGAGGATTTAATTAGAATCCTTCGAACCCATATTGAAGATAAAGAGGTTTCAATACGTTTAAGTGCTGTTTTAGGAATTTTACTCATTACTGTTTTAGAACCATCATTTTCCGAAAAATTAATTACATATCTAAAATCATTAGTGATAAATGATGATTCATATATTCGTGGGAGTGCGGCTCTCAGTCTTGGAATTATAGGAGCGACTATCAGTTCTGATCCTATTCCTTATTTAGATATGTTAAAATTGCTTCTTTTCGATGAAACCAGATTTGTACAGAGAAATGCATCTGTTGGTCTTGCTTTTATCTCAAGCACTACGGTGACGAAAGAAAAACGATTCCAATTACTTGAAGAATTACTTTCAAGTGCTTTTTGGTATTTTCGAGTAGGAGGTGCACTTGGAATGGGCTGCTTTTGCGATCCAGGTGAAGTTCCCGAAACTGTTGAAAAATTAAAGCCGATTCTCAATGATTCAGACGTTGATGTTAGAATTGGTGCCATCTACGGACTAGGAATTATCGCTAAAAAGTTTTCATATACTAAATACTTAATTCCAATGTTTAAATCATGTCTATTTGATTATGACTCAGCAGTTGTTTTAAGTGCTAAAGTAGTTCTAACTCTTTTGGAATTTCCATAGGTATTTTATGTTAATTTATAAAAATCAGGGCGTCGGTCAGCCAAAACATGATTATACTGATTTAATTTTTTGTTTCGGGCTAAGAGGGGATTAATCATGCTACTTATTATTTCTTCGCGATCAGGAGATGCCTGCGCAAGGACTTTGCCCGTTGGATCGATGATAGAACTCCGCCCGATAAATTCTAGGTCGCGTTCCTTACCAATTCGATTGGCGAGGATGATAAAAAAGCGATTCCATCGACAATGATAAGTATCACCTAAATAAGCGCCATCAGGTATTACAGCATTCATTAAGTGGCAAACTATATCTGCACCCATTAAAGCAAGCGAACGAGGAATTTCTGGGAAAAACCAATCAAAACAAATCATTAATCCGACTCGATACTCCTGAATCTTAAATATTTGAAGCGGTATATCACCTGGTTGAAAAAATTCTTTCTCACGATTATATAATTGAATTTTTCGGTAAGTTGTAATATAGCCATCAGGACCAAATACTACGGCTGAATTGTAAAATTTTTCTCCATCGCGTTCATTTATTCCCGAAATGATATAAACCTTATAGTCCCTTGCTAAAGTTTCGAGTAATTTACAACTTATTGATGTAGGTATTATTTCAGCAGTGGTTTCAACCTGCTCTTGTGTTTCAAAGTTATATCCCGAAAATGTGAGTTCAGGGAGAACTATTAACTTTGAACCATACTTGGCTATGCTCGTTTCAATTAGTTGCTTTACCTTTCGCCTATTATTTTCTAAATCTAAAAAAGCCGGAGTAAATTGGATTGCTGATACTTTTAACATGTTAATACCTTCAAAAATTTTAAAGAATTTTTGGATATAACAAATGTCCTAAAAGCCTGAGCACGTGGTCAGGAAAATTTTTAGCGAAATTCCCACATCCAATTCGTTTCAATCGAGGATTTCGCTCCAAATATTTCTTAATATTTTCATTTCCCTCCGCAATTTCTTCAACTTTCTTTGCAATGTGGGAAAACCATCTAACTTCTTTCAAATAAGATAATTTTATGATCGTATCAATTTTTTTGCCTTGTTGGACGATGGTACTAAAATCAAGTTGTTTATCCGCAGCAGCAAGAATGACAAAAGCTTTTTGTGCAGCATCTAAATTGCCAAACCGTTCTAATCGAGGTGGCCAGAGTATCTTATTTTCCTTTTGTGGAAGTTTTTTGAACTCAGAAATAATTTCTTCAATTCTTCTTATTTTATCTTCTTTAACCTCTTCTGATATTTCGCTAGTTTCTTTAAGCATAAATTCAAGAAGCTCTCTGATGATGTTGGCCGAAAATTCTAATTCATTTGCCATAAACTTCACAAAGTAGTTTCGTAGGAATCACGATTTTCTTATAGAAAACCTATAAAAAAAATTTAATTGAAAAATTAGTCTATCGATGATATGGGATAAAAAATTCTTTATATTTATCGTTCCTTTTGATTTCTTCGCCCTTATCCGAGAGCGGGAGCACTAGAAACTCATATGTGCTTGTATCATCTATAAATTTAAGACTTTTATAGGTTTTCATTTCATATTGAGGTTGGGTAGTTTGAACTGTAAATACTTTAGGATGTTCCTGTTGAACCCATCGAATTAAAGTTGCAAGGACGCCAGCTCTTTCATCTTCTGTTGTCTCTTCAGCAAAACAAGTTTCACTCAGTAATGCCACGGGCGCACTACCCTTTTTAAAGTGTATCATTTCATAACGAATAAATAAGGTGGCTAAGATCTTCCCATCTCGTTCCCAAATTTTCCAATTGTATCCCCATGGTTTATCAAATAAATCATTCATTCGATTGGCCCCCTCAATTTCTTCTTTTAGGTGTTCCTCTGTCCAAATTTGGCTTAAAGGTAAACGTTTTTGATAGGAATTGATAATATTCAGAGCAGCTTTTAAGTCATTCATATTACCTTCACGAAGTTCTCCGCCCTGCAGTTCATTATTAGGAATACCAGAATATAATTTCAATAATTTAGCTAGAACCACATTTAATCCACGGTAGTCATGAAGAATTTGCCGCCCATAATCACCTAATACTTTAATGAAGTGTTGTGCATTTTTTAGAAATCGTTTGAAATTGAAATATTTTTTCAAGAGTTCATTTCCACCGAACCCTTTCTCAGGAAAAGCATAAATAAGGTCAATTCCAGCTCCCTTCGCATCCTCAATTAACCGTTTAAGTAGAGCTTTTTGGATTCCTTGGTGTTGATAATCCGGTAGAGTTGCCGTTAAACCTAATGAGATTGCATCTAATTCTATCTCATTTTCAAGTTTTAATTTGTTAGGCGTCCCTACCATTGTTGCTAATAACTTTTCGCCTTTCCATGCTGAATAGAAGAATCGTTTATCATGATGATAGGCACCAAAATACCAATCGGTATATTTTGGGCTCCAATCATTTGCCCCTGAATCAAAATATTTCTCAAAATAAGTCTTCTTATAGAGTGTTGATATCTGTTCTATTGGAAGGGGATCATTGAGTATCTTAATTACAAAATCCATGCTTAAAACCATCCATTTTATTTCCTCAAAAATAATTCTGTGGAGACTTCTTATAAAAAATTTTATCAACCAATCATCAATGGAAAATTGGTGAATTGGTTTATTATAATTGTGCGAGAAAACGATCGGGAGGCGTAATCCCTTATCTGCAAAATCCTAATTTTTAATATTTTGCATCATTTATTAGTTGTCGCATCAGAAATTTGAGGCATTAGTTCATATATGGCGAGGAATTTCCCGTAATTTGTGTGAATACAGTCAATCGTTATTTTATCCAGACCATTCAAGATGAAATAGGCATCTGTTTGAATGTAGATCGTAATACCTTGTCTAATTGTTTTTATGTAAGATTCTGATTCAAAAATATTTTCTTGCTGCATGCTCACGGAAATCCACTCGCCTGAAGCACCACATCAATTCGTGATTTCATTATACGAAATAACAAGCACGGGTGTTTCTCGAATTTTCTGTTTTATGTATTGCATTGCATTTTCAGTAAATTTAATTTCAATTTCTTCTAATTTAATCACCTATCAATTATTAAATATCTATTGTCTGTAATTATTAAGATTAAGAATCTATAATAACAAATTGATGTAAATCCCGCGATATGATTTTGATATAATAAAAGAAAAAAAGAAAAGAAATCGAGCTATAATCGGAAGGGATCTAATTGCGTTTTAATTGAATTAACTTTTCTTTACTATTTCTTTAGCACTTTCAATCCATGTTTCGACGTCTTTTAGGGTAGGAACCTTTTTGACATCACCATGCCAGCCCGGCTTTTTCTCTGCTTCTGCAGCAAATTTTTTGACTTTTGCATGGAGTTCTTTTGCTTTTTGCTTACTTAATTCTTTCACAGTTTCAATACCCATTTCAAAGAGTAAATTGGTATATTCTTCAGCTGCACGTCGAACGCGGAATAAATCTGCCATACACTGCCATTTGAATAATAATTTCGGAGAGATACCCGTAGCTTCGGCAATTTCTACCAAAGAAGCTTTTCTTAAATCCTCCGTAGTCTCAATCCCAACAGCTTTTAAATCTTTTGCATATTCCTTTCCTATTCCTTCAATATCAATAACAGGTGCAACTTGCCCTGCCTCAGCGTCTTTAGTCGTTATTGTCTTTTTTTTCGCTTTACCCATTTACAATCATCTCAAGTTATAATTACATTTTATCTTCGTCGTCATAATATATAAAACATATTGATC
>SUPS01000198.1 GCA_005191415.1 Candidatus Helarchaeota ASGARD archaeon Hel_GB_A | reverse complement strand
CTCCCCCAAAGCAGTTTAAAATTGGAGATGAAGATCTACTCAATCTTTTACTATAAATCTCCTTAACTTAAAGATGATAAATAATTTTCAGACTTTGAATTAGATTTTATTGATTCTTTTCTTTTTAACAAAATTTCTAAAGAAATTATATCAATTCTAAGACTATAGAAATAAACAGCCAACTTTTTTAAATCTACAATAAAATGGGATCTTGCCCTGGCTATATTGAAGAAAAGAAGGTAATGTATTTATTAGTTGGGCTCGATATTTTTAGATTTTCTGATACCAAAATTCAATAACTCCTTTTGGCTTTAGAGTTTGCTTTAAGATTTAATTTGTCGGATTAACTTATTGATATATGTCTATTTCATTCATTAGAGGAAAAATATATAAATGAGTATTTTGAAATCGTAAATTAGTTGCGAGGGAAACGCAATAAACCTATTCATTATCCTGTTTCGGATGATTACGATACTAATTCACTAGGTTTATGATAAGTGATTTTGAAATGGATGAGGAAATCTTTGAAACAGAAATTGGAATCTTCAAAATACAAGCACATCCCCTAAATGAAGATCTTATATCCGTCAAAACGAAACTCCCAATTATCACAGGCGAAATTTGGGAAGATATGGGCTATATGAAAAAAAAGGATTTCTTTAAACTAATCAAGGACCATAACCCTGTCAAACTACAGCCTCTGAAAGAGGAGCAGGTTTCTTCGGATTCTTTTTGGGATAGTTATGCGTCCCTTTAACTTATTTTAGATCTATTCTCCCAATTTTTTTATAATCTTACTTATAAAAAGAAAAGGACTGAATTATTTATTCTCAACAACATGTCTTATTCTCGGATGGATTGTTTCCTTCTATGGTTGTTTTAATTAACTGGTCTAGCGATCTTGTAGAATTTTTTTTCACAAGAAGTGCTACTTGTATAGCTTCCTTTATCTCTTCTTCGGAAGCTCCATATTCTTTCGCTAATCGTAGGTGATGTTTCAAACAAGATGTACAGTTTGCGCCTATGGACGCCCCTATGGCAACCAGCTCTCGAATTTTTCCTTTCATTTTATTTCACCAAAAATTATTATTTCATTAACCATTTTATTCTTCAATGATTAAGGACCGCTTATTAATCATTTACATAAATAATTAAAATAAATTATCTAATCCACTGAGGTAATCTATTATGCTCAATCGATTTGAATTATTAATTAATTTCTTAGGGGGATTGGTCGTTTTTTTAATAGGCTTTATAGCCTTGAAACGATCGCGAGGTGATAAATTACCTAGTGGCTCAATTAAACTTGAAAAATCCAATTCTACTAACCACCATCAAGTACCTGGGAATCGATGGTCTCATTTAGGAGTTACATTACCAATAATTCTTAATAGTATATTAGAAATTTTTGTAATTTTCCTGTGTATTTTTAATACTTGGGATTCAACTTTTCAAATTATAGCAATTGATTTTCCCAGATGGCTGAATTGGATTGGAATTGCTGGTCTTTGGCTATGTATTCCCTGGGACCTTATGAATTTTTATTATAATGCTAATTTTACACGCCTATATAAACCATTGAAAGGAGAATACGTACTTGCGACTGGAGGCCCCTATAAATATATTCGCCATCCAATGTACGTCGGAGGTGCTATCGAAGTATTTTCTTTTCTACTCGCAACAGGTATTTGGTTTACAATTATCTATTTCATAATTTTTATTATAGCATTGCCTTACCAAGCTTCTGGTGAAGAAAAATTATTACGGGAATTATTTGGGTCAATTTACGATGAATATGCTTCTAGGACCGGTAGATTCTTCCCAAAATTAAAAATATTCAATCCAAAATGAATTATTTACTTTTTTTAACTCCGTTCTTTGGACAAAGGTGATTAATTGGACATGAAGAGCAAATAGGGACCGTGGCTTTACAGATTTTTCGTCCAAAGAAGATTAAAGCAACGTGGATATACAGAATTTTATCATTTGGAATAAGAGCTTCAATTGAATGACGAATTTCGTCATATTTCGCTTTTTCGGAGACAAGTCCAATTCGCTTAGAAATTCGTGTAATGTGTGTATCTACAGGTAGAATAGGGCGCTTTGCGCAAAAGTTAAGTAGTACATCCGCGGTTTTCTTTCCAATGCCTGGGAGTTCCGTTAATTTTTTCCGTGCGTTTTGGAGAGGCGCTTTATAAATAAAGGAAAAATCAGATTTCCAATTAAAATAAATAATTTTAGAGACTTCTTTAATTCGTTGGCTTTTTTGATTGTGTAATCCAGCGACGCGAATGGCATCTTGAATCTTAGCTGTATCCGCATATGCTAACGTCTCTGGATTGATTTGATTATTGAATTTTGCTTTTAGATTGTCGAATGCAGCGAATGCATTTTTATCCGTCGTATTTTGCGAGAGAATTGTGCGAATTAATGTTTCAAATGGTGAATATTGTTTCCAATTTCGTATATGTTCCGCAACATTCATTTCCTTTGCGATTATTTCTAGCATTTCTAACGACATTCTTGCCACTTAGCTTTGAATTATTACTTGAAGATAAGAATTTGTAATGAAAAATTTATTTCAGAAGATGAAATTACATAAATCGATTTATATGTAAAATGAACTAACAAATGTTCATATTTGAATTGTGAATGATAATTAAACAAACTACCTATTTATAATTGAACAGCAAGTCGTGGAATATGTGACGATCAAAATCGCGCAGATCAGTTGTGGGACTGAGTGGAGCGGTATTCAGCATACGCTAGAGGAAGCAGCCAATATAGTAGGTGCCAAATTAGTTTATCCTGAGGTTGAATTAGAATTTATTCTAAAAGCATCGGAAGATTTCGGTTTAGAGGTAGACAGTGCAAATTTAAAGTTGATGATTGCACGCGCTTTGGCGATCGTACAACAAGTTTCCGATGCAGATGCGGCTTTTATCATCACATGTTTCCGCTGTGCCGAGGGGGCTTTGGTTCGCCATGAGGTACGGCGCTATTTACAACACTCCAGTGATATACCCGTGATCATGTATGCATTTACGGAACATCCAAAAATCAGCGAATTAGTCATTCGATTAGAAGCCTTAACGACTGTTGTAAAACAAAAAGCTTTACTTGCACGGCAAAAACAAGAAGGTATCACACTCGGTGTGGATTCTGGATCATCAACAACCAAAGCTGTTGTCATGCGGGACAATGAGATCATCGGCATTGGTTGGAGACCAACACATGAAATTTTAGACACCGCTAAAATTGTGATTGAGGAAGCTTTAGGGGACGCGAATATAAAGATGGATCAGATTGAAGCAATGGGTGTTACTGGCTATGGTCGCTTTATTATTGGTGATTGGTTTAAAGCAGATTTAATTCAGGAGGAACTAACTGTAAATTCGAAGGGAGCTGTATTCCTAGCAGATAAACAAAAAGGTGAATCGACCGTCATTGATATAGGCGGGTTGGATAACAAAGTCATCACACTTTTAAATGGAATCCCTGATGCATTTACCGTAGGAGGTATTTGTGCTGGGAGTTCTGGGCGGTTTCTGGAATTAGCCGCCGCCAGGTTGGGATTACCAATTCTAGATTTTGGAGAACTTGCCCTCCGAGGTATTTCTGAGAAAGCCGTCCTAGATAGTTATTGTAGCATTTTCGGCATCCAAGATCTGGTCTCGAAACTCGCAGAAGGTTATGATAAAGCCGATGTCGCAGCTGCCGCTTGCAGAAGCGTGGCTGAACAGGTATTCACCCAGCAGTTACAGGAAATCGATCTGCGAGACCCAATAATCGAAGTTGGTGGAACTTCTTTGATTAAAGGATTAGTAAAAGAAATGAAAGAAGTTCTTGGACGCGAAATTATAGTTCCAGAGCATTCCCCATTTGCAGGTGCGGTAGGCGCTGCCCTCTTAAGTTCTGGTATGATTTCTAAGTGAGGAGAATATGGTCGAAAAAGTATTCGTAGAAAATATCGATAGATCCCAACCTTTTAATTATGGTATAATTTCTTACAAGATCATCGCAGATTATGTTTTCGCTGATTTAGCCGTGTCTGGTGCTTTAGAATCTGTACGTATTTTGGTAGATATCGAAAAGCCTTTTTTTTTCATTCATGCTAAAATAAAAATAATGGAAGAAAAAATACGAATTTCTGATATTACCACTATCACCCTCGAAAAAGAAGGCATTCACATTACCATCGAAGATGAATCATATGCCCCCGATCTATTACAGGTTCTCTGGAAACAATTTGGACGTGAAAATGTCACTCAAATTGATCGTTGGAATTTAATTGTACCCTCGAATCTCATCACTATTGAGAATTTAAAACAGATTGTCGCAGTCGATCCACGAGATCGTATTACAAATAAAATTTTGGATGCAATGAATCGCATAATTCCTGAAGCATTCCGCGTGAGAAAAACTAGCTTCAAGGATGATTATATAACTATCATCGCATCGGAAAACCCTCTTGAACCAACTTGGATTCAACTCGCCGAAAATGCTTTAAAAATACCCCCTCTTCGTATTCCTGAAGAGTATTTGGAAAAGTTAAAACAAACACCGAAAGTATCTAAAAAGAAGATTGTTCCTTGGAAAACTCATGAATTTCAGGAGAGCATCAAATGAGCACAGAATCCTTTGTTTTTGAGGGTGGCGCCCACAAACATAAATTGCTAGTTGAATTAATCGAAGATCTAGGTGGCTGGGTCGTTCAAAAGAAAATTTTGGCACAAGAAGCCACAATCACTTTTACTATTCCAAACACCGCCGATGTTCCTCTTCTTCGTGAAAGAGTATTGGAATTACGTGGCGCACTGCGAGAACAACCCCTTTTAGGAACTGAAATAGGGGTAATTGCTCCAACGATCGCAAGACACCATTTACCTCATCTCCTCTGTGATATCGCAGAATATATGCGCCGTTTAGGTGCGAAAACGAATATGATCGGGTTAGCACGTGGTGTAGGACAAAGAATCGCACAAATTACTACCCAAGAAAAAAAAATTATAGAAGAACATGACGCTGCTATATTTGTCCTTGGAAATTTTGAGTATTGCCTAAAAGAATACAAATGGAAACTCTACAAAGATATCACTATTCCGTTCGTGGTGACAGGAGGACCTCCTTTGGAATCTGTGCCCCATGCTGAATATTATATCGGGAATGTCGGTCGGCTTCCTTACCGCTTCAGACGCTTAGAAGAAATCGATAAATTACAAGAAATTGGAAACGCTGTGAGCCAGTGCATCAAAAAAGTCCGTTCTTTTATGGCACATGATCCCCCTATGATCCCATCATTTGCTGTCAAAGAAGAAATCGAACGGCAGGTTAATGAAATAAAAGAGGTGTTTTCTCCCTCCCCAATTGTACCCAAAATTCGGGGGGTCCGAGTTAAATTACCTTACTCTCAATTTCGAGAAAAAATCGCAAATGTTAGAATTGGAGATTATCTTCTCAAGGAAATCGCAGACATTAAAAAATCCAATTTTCGCGATTATATTTTAGTTCAACTCCTATCGCAATCTCAAATTCATACAAAATAATTATTCTCCAAATTCATTCTGTTCAAATCGCATAAATCGCAATGTCATCATTGTTTTATATCGTTTTCGCGCCCTTTTGAAAGCATTTTCTAATATTTTTAGTTTTTTTTCTTGTAAAAGAAGAAAAAATTTGTCTTGTAACGATTTACTTTTTGATTTAAGGATTCTCTTTAACGTATGTTCCACTTCTGAAGAAGGAAGGTCGAGATCCAGAATTTGTTGTTCAAAAATAGTATAATCTTTTTCATTAAACTCAGAAAGAATGAGCTCCTCAAGCATTTCTATTAAAAAATCATCGTTCAGAAGAATTCTCCTCTGAAAAATAGATTAAAAGTTAGGCTGTCATTGCCCTTTCTTTTTCCCTCATAATTTCGATGACTTGATCTGGTTCACCAATTGTCACGATTTTTCCCGCTCGCATCAAGGCTGCGCGATCACACACATCCAGAATAAAATCGATGTCATGACTAACGATAAGGTAAGTCTGATCAAGTTCTTCGCGCGATTTTCGTATTGATCGGACAATTTCCATCCGTGTAAGAGGATCTGCTGTCCCTGTTGGTTCATCTAACAAGACAATTTTCGGCTCTTTAATGAGAACTCGCGCAATTGCGACCCGATGTCGTTCTCCTTCGCTTATATCATCTGGAAATTTATAGAGAATATTATCGATTTCATCGCTCGTAAAATTTACAGCGTAAAGGACATCGTACGCCTTTTTGGTTTTCAATTCTTCTGGAACTCTTGCACGAATTGCCCCTGTCAAATTTTCAAGAACTGTTCTGTGAGGATAAAGACAATATTCCTGGTGAAGTATCGCCATGTAACGCGTTGCACGACCCCGTTCGCCTGGACCTGGGACACTCATATCTACCCAATCGTCCCCTATACGAATCCAGATCTTCCCTTTTGTGATAGGGCGTAACCCAATGAGCATATGGGATAATGAAGTTTTTCCTGAACCTGAAACTCCAACTAATCCAAAAATTTCTCCTTCATTAATGGTTAGACTGACCCCATTCACTGCTTTTATAATACCTCTGTCAAAAGTATAATACCATTTTACCACATCATCCATCTTAATCAAAGGTCGGTCAATCACTTTTCGTTTAAATTCTACTGTTTCGAGTTTGTCCATGAATGTCTGTGCCACTTCATTAGGATCGCCTCTCGCTGTAATCACTCCCTGCTCGAGCAAAATCGCTTCATCTGATAACTCTGCCACAGCATGTGGCCAATGAGACGTAACAACTAATGAAAGATTTCCAGTTTTTACTGCTTTTTTCATAATATTATGAACTGCTTCCGCTGTAATTGGGTCAAGTGTTCCTGTTGGTTCATCCGCCAGAAATAATAAAGGATTCTTTGCAAGATTCATGGCAAAAACCGCACGTTGTTTCTCCCCTCCTGAGAGATCACGGGCAAGATGTAATGCGCGATGTGTAAGCTTTACTTGAGATAAGATTCGCAGTGCCCGTCCCTGAATTCGCTTTTCAGGCACGCCTGCTTTTGAAAGGATATTTTGAATATTAACTAAAACAGGATACTCGCCAAACAAGGCAAAAGTTCTCTGTAACATGATAGAAATTCTATTATAGATTGCATGGAAAATTTCAGAACCCTTATTCTCTTCTTCCCAATAATCTACTATTCGTAATTGCATTTGCGATTGGCATCTTGGACAAGGTTGATTTGCTTTACTAGGATATTCAATCCAGTTACATGCTTCACAATATGCTACACGATATAACACTTTACCATGTGTCGGCTCAAATCCTTTAGTTCCCCTCAATGCATGCATTAATACTGATTTACCAGAGCCTGATTTGCCAAGAATTCCAAAACTATGCCCTTCCTTGACAATAAAAGAAATATCTCTAATTGCATATGTTCCTCTTTTAAATTCTTTACTTATATTATCAATTTTCACAAAAAAATTCTCATCTGCGGTCATTCTACTCGTCTCTTCGTCATTTACAAAGAATTGCTATTTTGATTATCAACTATGATTATAGTTTATTAGTTATTAATACTTTTTTAGGTTTGTAATAAAACAAGAATATATAGATCAAATTAAAAATATGAAGATTATAAGATAAAATTAAATGAGTAAATTCCCTTTATAC
>SUPS01000197.1 GCA_005191415.1 Candidatus Helarchaeota ASGARD archaeon Hel_GB_A | reverse complement strand
ATACCCTTAATTACCAATTTAAAAAACCAAAGTACGTTAATTTTAAGCCGAAAAAATAAAATATATTCAAAAATTTTAATGTTCAAGAAGAAAACCAAGGATCAATTAGTTTATCAATCAAATGACCCTGATATTTCAATACTTTTAAAAATAACTCTAAAAGAACCGGATTTGATTCATTTTGAATATAATATCTCTAGTAATAAGACTTTAAAATTTTCCAAATTAGGTATTAACTACCGCATAGCTCTTGGACCTAACCCTACATTCAAATGGATTCCTCACGTTCGTCCAAAAGAGAATTATATCATTGCTGATCATGTGTTCCGCTCACCTGCAATTACTTATAATAAGGATCAATATAGTTTTGCCTTTATTCCTGATATAGATCTTCTAAGTAGGAATCGTCCTTTTCAATCCTTCATGGACTTTAATCTTAGGGTAAATCCCCCTCAATTCTTTTATGGATTCGGAAATTATAAGGCTTCTTCCCATATCTTTTTCAAACATAATCCTAGGAAACAGATGAAAGTTAAAAAAGGAACGGAGGTTTCATTTGGTTACTTCATTAAAATCTTTAACGGAGTTTCTTATGCTGAAGTTCTCAAAAAAGTTAATACATTTTTATGGAATTCTTTTGGTCGCGCCTTACTGTATGATAATTGGGAACCTCAAGTTTTACCCTATGATCTCAATACCGAAGAAGCCTTTAAAGCAATATTTGAGCGACACAAGTTATGGGTGAATTTTGAAATCAATGGAACTACCTGTGGAGGTGTGTTCCAAAATACGTGGATGGGAAAACGAAAACGAAAAATAAAATTTGTTTCCCCAGATAAAATTGCAAAGCATAAAACTAAAAACATTAGTCAAATTGCTGGGCAAGAATCATTATTAGGCAAAATAGTTATGCATTTCTCTAATAGTCCTTTTTGGATTAAACGATTCGATTGGCTTACTCGACATATCCCAATTGTGCAACGGACTGCCGAGATCTGGTTCAATGCATGGTTTTTGAATTTACGAACTGCATATAGTTTTCGTTATTTCGGGGAATTGTGGAAAAATATTGAATTAAAAGAGAAAGGGATTCAAATTTTAAATACCGTAATGAATTTACCACGTATTAGAGGTGCCTTTCCAACCGTTGTTTTTCCAGCTTCTTGGGATGCAACAGAAATTTCTACTATTAACGGATTAAAAGCCTTCATCTACACGGATTTCTTTAATCTTGTGGATATCTCTTTAACAATGTATTGGGCGCTTAAATTCTATCAAGATTTTGAAAAACGCGATGATATCCTAGAACATTCTGCTACTCTTATCGCTTTATTTAAAGAAATTCAATTGGAAAATGGAGCCATTCCTGTTTATATTGATTTTGAAGAAGATAAGAAAACTCCAATTATAAGCGATATTCTGATCGATTCAGCAAGTACTGCTGCTCCTTTAATGTTCATAATGGAGTATTATAAAATTACGCGGGATAAAGATATCATTCCTTTAGCGGAAAAGATTGTTAAATATCTCCAAACCGAAATAATTCCTCAGAATAAATGGCATGATTTTGAACCATTTTTTAGTTGCACACATCTTCCTTTCGATATCTTTGATGAATACACTCAAAGTCACGTGATGAATACATTGTGCATATTTTGGGCTGCGGAAGGGCTGAAAGAACTCTACAAAGCAACCCAGAACGAAAACTATCTTAAAGCTGGAGAACAAGTATTGGCTGTTTTGTCCTTATTCCAACAGGTTTGGAATATGCCATACATCTCTTATCATACTTTTGGAGGGTTCGGTGTTCAAAATGCAGATGCAGAACTATCCGATGCCCGTCAAGGGTTATTCGTCCGTGTATATATGGAATACTACCTCATTACAGGGAAAAAAGAATATATGGAACGAGCTATTGCCACACTACGCGCTTGTTGGGCTATGCAGTTACTCCGAGAATATAAAGAACTATGCCCAGGGAACTTGAAAGGTATAGACACTCTTGATGGTGTAGATCGGGGTTGTGTCTGTGAAAATTACGGGCACTCAGGTCATGATTTACGCATTCCAGGCTATATTATGTTTGACTGGGGTTGTGGAACCTCTGCATCAGCTACAGCTTATGTTAAAAAACATTTTGGCGATTTATTCATCGATTTCCAAACTCAAACTGCTTGGGGTATTGACGGAATAATCGTCCATGCATTTAAAGTTACACCAAAGCAAATTAATCTTACAATCGATCTAATTCCCAATAAAAACTATATTCTTGTTAAAGCACGAGCAGTTCCTCAAGACCAGCTTGAATTAATTATCAATGAAAAATCATTAGGCATTAAGAAAAAAGAACAACTCGAATCTGGACTAAGAATAGAATATTAAACTTTTTTTCCTATGAAATTTTGCTTGCACCATCTAATTAATTCATTTAAATGAAATTATTTCTGACTATATGACTATATAACAATGTTACATCCCCCAAAAACTATGTATAACAGCGTTACATTTCCGACACGCCTATAACATCGTTATTTTTATATTCTTAAAGGCAGAAATTAATATACGAATAAACTAAACATTTATGATAATCAAACTTGATTACCTTTTTTATTGAATAGTGGTAAGTGAGTAAATATGATAACCGAAAAAATTCTGAATTCTATGATAGATATTGTTGGCGAAGAATTCGTTAGCACGGACCCTGAAGATCTTTACATTTATAGTTATGATATGACAGAAGAACCACAAGGAAATCCCAATGCTATAGTTATGCCAAAAACCCCTGAAGAAATTCAACAGCTTCTAAAAATTGCGAATGAATATAAGATTCCTGTAATTCCTTATGTTGCAGGGGCTAACATAGGTGGATTGACCGTAACACATCGAGGTGGAATGATTGTAGATCTTAAGCGTATGCGCCAAATTCTAAAATTTGATGCTATTTCTAAATATGTTGTATTAGAACCAGGTGTAACATTCGGCCACCTAAAAAAATTTTTGTTAGAAAATCATCCTGATTTCATCTATTCTTACGCTTTCGCACCTCCGTATACTTCTGTTACTACAAATGCATTACTCGAAGGTCTAACAGAATTCTCTTTTCGATGGGGTTGCATGGGTGATTGGATCACAGGACTTGAGGTGGTCCTTCCAACTGGTGAAATTACACGAATTGGTTCTTGTGCAACATCAGATCACTGGAATATGAAGTATCCTTTACCTGATATGACTGGATTATTCATTGGCTGGCAAGGAATGACTGGGATTGTTACGAAATGTGCTGTAAAGGTAGTTCCAAAACCTCCAATTCGCAAATTATACGGTGCGGTATATTCAGGATTAGATGTTGCCGATGAGGTCTTTAAAAAGGTAGCAAATACTGATTTAATTCACGGAGATTTTACTTTCAGTTGGCCTACTGTACTAATGATGATGGGACAGAAACATCCATTACGGGAGATTCGAGATGATGAACCAGTAATGATGACTGGATTACTTATCTTTGCTAATGATAAAAAAGATTTAAAGAATAAAGAACGTCAATTAAGTAAAATTGCTCAAGAAGCTAGCGAGAAAACTAATCAAAATGTTCAAATTCTCCCTGCAGAATTAGGTGCTCCAAAGAAAATTTTGGAGTATCTTGATCTCCCATCGAATTTACCGCCTTTCTTTGAATTTCGAAGTGGTGACAAAAAAGGTGTGGGGATGAGTTGGTTAGGGACTTATACAAACCCGAATAATTGGAAAGAATGTTACGAAAAAGGCTATAAAATAATGGAAGATCACGGGTTTGAACCCCTTATTTTCGTGAAAAATATGGATTCAGGACACTTTTACGTAGTTAGATTCCTTATTCCCTTTAATAAAGCCGTTCCTGGTGAAGCAGAAGAAGTCCGAAAAATGCTTGAAGAACTTGTAGATGCTACCCTTCCCCTCGGTTCAATCCCCTATAAATGTCCAGCATGGGCGGCGAAAAAGGTAAAAAAGGTCTTAGATCCTGCGTGGTTAGCCTTAGCGCGAAAAATCCGTGATACACTCGACCCAAACCACATCATGAATCCCGATCGGTGGGCATTTTTGGATTAATTAAGAGGATGACCAGAATGACGTTAGAAAGCTTAAAAGAATGGGTATATGCTTGCGTTAGATGTAATACTTGTAAATATATTATCAACAAGTATTATGATTCATGTCCTTCGGGGAAGAAATTCCAATTAGAGTCCTATTGGCCTTCTGGAAAAACATGGATTGCCCGTGGTTTGATTGAAGGAAAGTTAAAATTTTCAGATTCCATCGTTCAGAAGATTTATGCCTGTCCAACATGTGGTAACTGTATGATTCAATGCGAATTAGAAGTGTCCGATCATATTCTTGAGATTATTGAAACATTACGCGCGGAAGCAGTTCGGCAAGGATTTGGCCCTCTTAAAAGCCAAAAAGCGTTTGAAGAATCTATTGCAGCTGAACACAATCCCTACAAAGAACTTCATGCCCAACGTACAAGTTGGGTTAAGGATGCATTTAATCTAAAAGAAACGGCAGAAGTACTTTATTTCGTAGGATGTACTTCCTCCTATCGCGAAGCCGAAGTCGCCACTGCAATGCTAGATCTTCTTACACAAATTGGGATTGACGTCACAGTTTCAAAAGATGAATGGTGTTGTAGTTCTCCTTTGATTCGAACTGGACAATTAAAACTTGTAAAGGAGCTTGCAGAACATAATATGGAAATGATCAAGAATTCGAAAGCAAAAATCGTCGTCTTTTCATGTGCAGGTTGCTATCGTACTTTCAAAGAAGATTATCCAGCAATTCTTGGGCAGGAACCAAACATCAAGCTCTATCACGTTACTGATTATCTTATCAAACTTATTGAAGATGGTACAGTAAAATTCAAGGAAGATACTCCTTTAAAGGTTACATATCACGATCCATGCCATATCGGACGCCATTGTGGTATTTATGATTCTCCTCGAAAGGTTTTAAACAGTATTCCTGGCATTGAACTCATTGAAATGCTCCGTAACCGCGAAAATGCTTGGTGTTGTGGCGCAGGTGGAGGCGTTAAATCTGGTTTTAAAGATTGGGCTGTCGAGATAGCTACCGAACGCATTAAAGAAGCAGAAGAAACGGGTGCTGAAATTTTAATTTCATCATGCCCATTTTGCAAAAGAAATCTCGAAGATGCTATTAAAGCGACTGGGTCCTCCTTAAAATTTATGGATATTACGGAATTGGTAAAAAATCGTCTTGCTTAATTATTTGGTTATTGGTCGGTGATTTATAAATGGATATCCTTGAGAAAATGTATGAAGCGGCTGAAAAATTACCGAACTCCTGGATAAATGATTGGAAAAAAACTGGAAAGGTTCTTGGCTATCTATGTTCCTATATTCCAGAAGAAATTTTACACGCCGCAAAAATTTTACCAATTAGAGTAACAGCTCGGGGCCACAGTGAATCTACATTGGCAGACGCTTGTATGTCCCGTTTAAACTGTCCTTTCGCAAGATACCTTCTAGACACAGTTTTGAGCGGAAAATTAGATTTTCTCGATGGCGTTATTGCCTATAATTCCTGCGACCATATCCGACGAATGTTCGATAACTGGCGATTACGCCATAAGCCTCCATTTTATCATTTTCTTAGTATTCCTCATCGGGCTGATGAGCTTGCAATGAAATGGTTTCAAGGGGAATTATCAAATTTAAGATCTCATCTTGAATCTCATTTTAAAATAACTATTTCAGATGATGATCTTAAAGAATCCATAAAACTTTATAATAATACATACGATCTTCTTCAAGCTCTTTATGATCTACGGAAACGGGAAGATCCGCCTATTAAAGGTTCAGATGTTGCAGCCATTATGACTGCCTGCTTGTCAATGCCTAAAGAGGCCTTTAACGACCTTCTTTCTCAATTACTTGACGAATTAGAAGGCAAAGAGGGATACAGTGACCTCCCACGGATTATGGTCGTAGGGAGCTTGGTGGATAATCCCGAATACATAAAAATCATCGAAGATCTTGGTTCTATCGTCGTTACCGATAGTCATTGCTTTGGAACCAAGTATTTTAGCGACAAGGTTAAGATAGAAGGAAATCCAATCGAGGCACTTAGCGCGCGTTATCTCCTAAAATCTCCGTGTCCGCGAATGATTGATGAACGTACAGGTCATGAAAAACGACTGGAACTTATCAAATCATTAATCAAAGAATACTACGTTGATGGTGTAATCTTTGAACGAATGACTATGTGTGATTTATGGTCTGGCGAGATTTTCATGCTCCAAAATGATCTCAAACAATTAGGTGTTCCCACTCTGATTTTGGAACGAGATTATATTATATCTGGAGTGGGACAAATGAAAACCCGCTCACAAGCCTTCATTGAAGTATTAAAATGAATTATGAGGTGAAGAAATGGTAGAAGCACAAGCCCCCTCATCAAAAAAATATAAAATGTGGGATACTGTAATCGGTTACTTAACTCGAATGGAAGAATTATTTGATACTATGATGCAAGCAGAAATGACACAAGAACAAATTGTTAATCCACTTTTCATAAGAATTCTAAACAACTATTTCAAAAGATTATATGAAGCAGAAGCTAGTAAACGCCCTGTCTTAATGTATAATTTTTGTATTCCGCCTGAAATTATTTATGCACTAGATGGTTATCCTATATGCCAAGAAGCAGGTTCTGTTGCATTAAGCATCGTTGGAAAGCAACATTTACAGTATATAGATATTGCTGAAGAGAACGGCATCTCTGCCGAACAATGTAATGCACAAAAGATTTGGATTGGCGCGGCAATGGTCGATGAGGTACCTCCCCCTAATGGGATTATCTATGCATCACAACCTTGTGATTCCACTAATATCCTTTATCAAGTTCTTGAAGAATTATACCAAATTCCTACATACACGATGGATGTTCCTTACTGGGCCCATGACCCTGCCTCTGAATTTTATGATGAACGAGTAGTTCCATACTTTTCAGAACAATTAAGAGGAATATTTCCGTGGGCCGAAAAGAATTTTGGGCTTAAATTAGATCCCGAACGATTACACCAGGTAATGGAGTTATCTAATCAAGCAAGAGAATATACCTTAGAAATTAATGAGCTTATGAAAGCCAAACCTACACCACTCCCGAGTATGACAACTTTTACAACATATTTAACTCTTACAACAGCAGCAGGAACTCAAGATGCAGTAGATTACTGTAAATGGACTCGTGACAAAGCAGCCGATCTGGTCAGGCGTAAAACCAGTTCTTTACAAGAAATGTACGGGTTAGAAGAAAAATTCCGAGTGGTCTGGGTTTATATTCCTATCTTTTGGTCTCTAATGCTATATGATTGGATGGAACGTAAATTCGGTGCTGTGATTGTCCAGGACTTAATGGGCTATCATTTAGGAAAGCCCATTGACGTAAGTAATGAAAATACTATTTTTAATGGCTTAGCTCGGTCTATTCTCGATATCCCCATGGGTGCACAAAGCAGAGGTCCCGCAGAATATTATTTAGATTACCTCTTACATCTCGTAAAAGAATACGATGCAGATTGCGCTATATTTGGCGGTCATATGGGATGCAAACATTCTTGGGGTATTGCAACTCTTCTCAAGGAAGAACTTTATAAACGAGCAGGCGTGCCTATGTTAGTATTCGAAGTAGATACAATGGACCCACGGCAAGTCTCTGAGAAAGATATTAAACAAAAGCTTCGCACATTCTTTAAAGAAGTTCTCTAATACCTCCTTTTTTTAAACAAAAATTATAAAATTTTTTCTTTTTTCTTTTAAATTATATCCTTTCTAT
>SUPS01000196.1 GCA_005191415.1 Candidatus Helarchaeota ASGARD archaeon Hel_GB_A | reverse complement strand
TTTCTGAATTGATAGAACTTAAAACGAAATATGGAATGTATTTTCATGTGGATGCAGCTATCGGGGGGTATGCGCTGTGTGTTCCAGAAATAAAGGAACGACTCAGAGGCATAGAAGAATCTGATTCAGTCACTATTGATGGGCATAAATTAGGATTTGTGCATTATCCTTGTGCTGCAATTCTTTTTAGAAAACAAATTTATAAAGAATTAATTGAACATAGCGCTCCATATTTACATGTATTATCGCCTACAATTGAAGGTTCTCGTCCTGGTACCTCTGCAGCAGCCTGCTGGTTAGCACATGATATCTTAACAACGAAAGGATACCAAACGATAATTGAAAAATTACTAAACCAGACAAGGTATTTGGCGAAATGTTTGAAAGAAGAAAACCATTATCAAATATATCATAAGATCGACTTAAATACCATCGTGTTTGGATTAAATAATTTGAATCTTCCTCGGAAAAAAATTAATCAATGGAATTTAGAAGTAGCCGCACGACTCAATCGCAAAGGATCTTTTTTTGTCAATACAATTCAGAATTTATCGGATATCAAAGTACGAAATAGCCCATCTGAAAAAAATAGTGAATTAGTTAATATCCAGGGGATACGCATACTAATAATGAATCCTTTCACGGATGATACAGTCATTAACGAGTTTATTTCCGAATTGAATCAGCAAAGGAAAAAAGTAATTCAATAAAATAGTAAATAATCTAGTCTAGAATAGTTTCTATAGATTCCTCTTTATCTTCTTCAGTAGATTGTTCTGGGCTTTCTGATTCATAAATTGTTGAAATTATAAGATATGCAAGAATTATTATAATTAGGAAGATACCAAGACCTGAATCACGCAGAAAAATCCCTATATTACCGATCCAAGGTATCCGTCCAATCATAACGCCTCGCACATACTGTTCAGGGAGCCAATCTCCTGGATAAAGTATTCCATTGTCAGTAGATGGGTTATTATCACCTTGCGTTTGAAAATACCACGTTCCATTTTCACATTTTTTATTGATTACACGGTGGACTATGAGATATCCCTTTATAGGAGACAGATAGATGAGGATATCACCAGTCCGTTCGGTATGGGACCCACTTTGGATGTCACCCAGATCTCGCGGCTTTTTAACAAAGAGTAAGTCACCTTGATAGAGAGTAGGTTCCATGCTACTCCCTTGAACAACAGTAATGGGCGTATTAGTATTCCATAGAAGACAAATCAAGAAATATGAGCCCGCAACACTTCCTGCGATGATACCAATTATAATAATTGCCTTTACAGTTCTACTTAGACCATTTTTTTTCATGAAGGGATCACTCCGTATAATGGTAAAATATGAGTAACCATAAGAGTTACTGCGCGTTGCCCAATTGGGGTTGCGCCTTCATGGGTTATTGAATGAAGAGTTAATCCTTTAATTTTTTTATAATTTTGGAAAAAATGAGAAACGAGATCGATAGGTTTCCGAAATTCGCGTTCTATCGGAGCATAATAAAACCCATTTTTGAGAAATGCATTAGGATGTTTCGCACAGAATTGTTTTACATTTGGTATTTTGGTTTTGGGAGGACCTCTCCGGAGGTATGTCGAATCTAATGCTGCATATTCACAGTAGAAAATTGCAGCGTAGATATTTCCTTCAAAATAAACCTCAAAGAAAGTTTTTCCGAATCGTGGCTCCCCCGTTTTTTCTTTTTCTAATAATTTACGTAATCTTTCGCAGGCACTGGTGAGTTTATCTCTTAATTCAGAATAATGAACCGTGCCATCGCTCTTAAATTCTATAACGACCAAGTGTGGTGAAAATGGGGATAATTTATTCGATGTTAAAGGTTGTAAGGGTTCCTTTAGAAAAAATTTCGGAGATGGATTAGTTTGAAACTGTTTAATTTGGAATAGAGCGTATTCATAAGCGCGTTTTGAGATACTTGCTGCAAGATTCCGATTTTTATCAACCGGATCAATAATTAATAAAAAATCATTTTGGAATCGTTTAATCTTTCGTAGAAAAGTTGGTGAACGGTCAAAAAAATCGATAGCAGTATGTTGTAATTCTTCAAAATGAGAGAAAACATTTTCAATATTTTGATAATAAAGAATCAATATTTCTGCACTGAATCCTGTGAAACCAAATCGTCCGAGAGTATTTTTATCCCCATATACATAATTTGCTTGAAAAAATGCCTTAAGTAGGCGCACATCTTGTTTTTGAGCATCTGAAAGCTTTTCTGCAATGATTTTGCTATGCCAGGGCGTACGATCTACGGCAGTGATTGGACCATTTGTTAAGAGAAAATCATAGGGTAAATCAAAACAACCTACAATATCGATCTCATATTTTTCATGGGTAATTATGAGGTAAGGATGTTCTGCGTAAGAGAGTTGGTATCTAGGAAAGCCAGCTGCTTGCGCTGCAGGAATGAACCACTCATTTACATATGAAAGAAAGAGATCTTTCAAAGTATTCTTTCGCATTTTAGGGGGTAAGTTGATAATATTGGTATAAGCAGCCGGATCTAGTCCAATAAAAATATCTAAATCACTCGTTCCGCGAAGATGAGTCTGTTTGATGCCAGTTGAGCCATGATTCTGAATGAATGTTGGTAAAATGTTTAATTTATTAGCAAAATAGTGTAATTTCTCTTTCAAAATGCGGAATAATTGATCTAAAGCTTTATTCTCCTCCTCGGTTGGTTGTATTAATGGAAGAACTTTAGATCTAATTGTATTCAGATTCGTCACCTAATCGTTCTTTGCAATAAAAGGAATAAATTAACTAAAAAAACTACTATATAAAAAATTATTTTTGGAAATAAAACGAAAATCCAGTAATTTTAATTAATTATCTCGAATTTTTTGAAAAACTCATTAGATTTTTTAAATTTCGGAGTTCTCTTAACATCAGATTTCTTAGTTGAACTATGTTTAAAGAGTCATAGGAGGGACTTACTTGAGTTGAAGGAAATTCTATTTGAATTTCTAAATTTGGAGGGCATGGAGGGGGATTTGAACCTTGAATTGGGGGAGCTTGGGGAAAAGTGAGAGTCAGAGACCTTGACCCACAGTAAAGAGGTTCGGGTTCGTGGAGTATGTACTCATCGGATAGTTTTGGTATTAAATGCTGTTTAAGACATTGCGACTTAGTTTCGATTTGATTTAATACGTGGTCAGGGAGCATATCATCCCGTATAGCAATAATTTTGGAAAGGATAAGTAGGTCCATTTGTGAAAATTCAAAGCTTGCCCATCCAGTTGAATCTCTAATGACACACAATTTTCGGCGTGTATGATTACAGCTTTGTAGTTCTGTACATTTTAGGCAAGTAATTGGGATGAATTGTACAGATCCATCTAACAAGTCAACAATAAAATCCCCGGTATCTTTTGAAATAATCGCAATTTTCTTTTTCGCATCATAGAAAATTCCAAATGATTCAAGGATTTTAAATAATTCTTTAAAATTGCGCGTATGGGTTACCTTTTGGCGTTGGTTAAAATTTTGGCGATATTGAGTTTGTCCCCTTCCGAATATGCGTTGTAATCGTCTTAATTCGCGTAACATTTCATTCTTCAGGGAATTCAAATCTCTGTACTGACTATTACTTATAATCACGCCCCCTACGGATTTCTGTCTGGGCCCGTTCTAAAGTTGTAGGTTCCTATTAGAAAAAAAAGATAGAAAGGAAAACTCCTCTATCCACCAGCAATCATTGGTAGAACGATTACTTTTTGACCTTCACGAATTTCTTGATCTAAATCTGCTTTCTTTCCATCAACCAAAACAGCCAAATACTTGCCCTGAGGAATTTTCAACTCATTAAGGAGATCCGCAACAGTTGTTGTTTTCTCCACGGTGATTTTTGTTAATACGGAACCCGTTTCAACACTTTCAATTTGCAACTTGCAACCTCATTCTTACTATAATTACCTATAATCTATAAGAATTTCTCCTCTTAAAAATCTAATCTTTTTTATAGCAATTAAATAGGTAATTCACAAATTTATTTTCAATTTTTCGAGGAGTTCTTGCGAGGGCGATAATTTGGGCACTGTATGATTTTTTTAATTTGTTTTTGAACATGTTTAGGTAACTTATTATGAAGAAGGGCATAGATCTTAGAAAGTATTAAAAGACTTTCCGCATCTAACTCGCTGGACCAGCCCCTAGAAGCCTCTATAATACAAAGGCGCTTGGGAGCTCGGTTCTTTTTTTCACATATAGTTTGACATTGATTACATTTAAGAGGAAATACTGATACAGTTCCATTTAAGAGATTTATTTCAAAAAGAGCCTCTGACGTGAGAATTTTAACAAAGTCTTGATCTACAGGTATATTCATATCGTTCAAGACCTTCTTAAGAGAAGTTAATTGTTTTAGGCGTTGTTCGCGTCTTCTTCGGAGTTGTTCTCGCTCAATTCGCATTTGAGTTTCGCGTAGATTGGTAATGACAGTTTCTATTTCATTGTTACTAATAGTTAAAACGCCTATTCTATCAGTTTTATTCTTTTTATTTCGTTGTCGAAGTAGCATGCTCTGAGCTAGCCACTCTACACCTTCATAGCCGGAGTTTATAATCTTAACTTTTTGTTGAGAAATAACCTTACTTTGTTGAAGATCTAAAGATTCATCTGAAATAACAATAAAAAGGATTGGAATTGTTTGATAATAGTAAGATTTTAATTCTTCTAAATGAGCTTGAGCTTCATTTAGAGTTCTGACTACCACAATACAGCCAGATGCTCCTTTAAAATATAGATGTCGGAGATATTTGAGACGATTTTCATATGAAATGTCCCAAATTTGAAGTTTTATGGTATAATTATTTAAATAAATTGAGGTTATTCCAAAATTAACCCCTATAGTCTTTTTGTAGTCTGGTAGGATATTATTTTGTCCCGTTAAGGTGTATAGGAGTCCGCTCTTAGTAGCTTCCCCTTCTCCTATGAGGATTACCTTAAAGAGGAAGTCATAATGTCTTGTATGGTATGAAACCCCTCTATTTTCTGAAACTGTAATACGCGACATAACTTCTATAAAAATAAAGAATATTCATACTTAAGTATGTTCGCTTTTTTTACCTCTATCGTGGATTGGAACCTTAAAGTCTGGTATTTCTTAAAATGAAAAGAATATCAAAACAAAAAAAGGTAAAGAAAAAAAAATTATAGAAATTATCCAACTAAAACTTCTAATTCTTCCCGTTCATATTCTCCGGAGCCTTTAATGGTGTAGCTAAATTTTATTTTTTCACCCGGTTCGGCTTTATCGATTTTCCAAATCAATTGTGTTCCTTTGGCGATATCTTGCGTTTCAGGTTTGAATTCTTTTGGATTCCAGTCAAGTAATGTGAAATTAGCGGGCACAATATCTTTAATTGTAATATTTTCTATGAGAACTTCACCTTTATTTTCAAAGACAATTGGAATGATGTACTCACCAGGTTCAGCACCTGGTCTCTGACCTTTTTTGGCACTAATTCTCCGTCGAACATATTTGACTTCAATTTGTTTTTGTAAGAGAGGGATTTTAACTGGGGGGCCTGGAGGATTAACATTCGCCGAGACCTCGAGGGGACATAAATATTCTACTTTTGGTTTCGGATCCCAGGATTTTAAGGGATAACTGACCATAATTTGTTCGTTTGGCTGAAATCCACCCATGGATGCTAAATTTTCGACTTTTACTAGAAGAGTATGTTGTGTTTCAGGGTTTTTATCATTAGGATCTAATTCTCGAATGACACCAGAACGAATTTCTTCTTCTCCAATGGTAACGATAACGTCTGTTAGCTCTGGGGGCATATGATCGCGTGGAATAGTATCGCGGAATAATACCTCATCTAATACCGCGGATCCTATATTAGTTAGAATCAATGAAATATTGATAGGCGTTTTAGTGTAGGCACTTACTGCAGGCGGATCGATTATTTTTTCACTTTCGATTGCTGCGACAGGGAGGACACCAGATTCATAAGTGAGATGACCTATAATTTTATTTACAATCTTTGGAACTACATTAAATTCATGGACGCTGCTAAATTTAGGAACAACACTAGATTTAACCGTAAAGTCTTTGCTCCATGTACTATCAGGGGAAAGTTGTACATTAGGAGTTTCTTCTACTACAACATCTTTACGAGCCTCTGTAACTTGAGCTACTTGAACTCGTTTTAACTCAACAAGAAAATCACTTGAATTCTCAAATTCTGCAGTACATTCCCATTCCCCTGGTTCATCAAGACTTTCACCTTGGTCAATAGAAAACATAGAATCAGATTGAGATGTTACCGTTCCCGTGAGTTTAGAACGAATTAAATCTGGAACGAGATAATTAACTTCAATGTTCCCTGTAGGATATGGCTCCGTTTTATCAGGTTTAAAACCAACTCTGATGATTAAAGATTGAACACCACCTGGAACGAGATTGAAATCTTCCCAGATAATGGTTCGAGAACTTTCATCAAAGCGAGCGTTTCCTTGATCCGGAGGATCGATGATAGGATTGCCGAAAAAATCTGGAAGTTGTTTGACGAGTTTTATATCCGTGATTTGGTTGGATGTGGTATTCTCGAGAGAAATTGTGAAACTTACAGGCATCTGATGATCTTTTACTAAAGCCCAATTCACTTCTACACCCTTTTCATAGTAAGTATCAATTCGTTCAGTTATCTTTAAGGAGGTTGTTGTTGGTATTTCCTCTGATTTAACTTCATAGTGCGCGCCCCATTCACTATTAGGATTCAGTTCTCCGATTTTAGTTTCTGGACTAAGATCGCTGGTCAACATTTCAAGCCCGTGAAGACTCAACACAATGTTCCATAGGCGGTGGGCATTGGACGGGTTAACGACCTTTACTTCACCTGTAACTGTCAGTTTCGCTAAATCGCCCGGAGGTTTATAAATTGATTCTTCCTTTTCGGTAAATTCGATTATCACATTTTTTCCTTTCTCTTCCATCTACCTTCACGTCCTTAGAAGTAATTTTTGTAACCAATACGTGGAAAGCTTTACGATTGAAATATTCAATTTTAACGATAATTTATATTTATGATCCTTTAATAACCTATGCTTTACCGAATCTTATTTTTTAAATTAGAAAAATGAACCATCTAAATCTATCGAATAGTGAGATTATCACATTTTGGATATAATTTGCAAGGTACGTATGAAAAATGTTTTGAAATAACCAAAATAATTCCGTCTTTTTGAGAAAAAGAGAAAAAATATTCACAATGTGGATGGCTGTGCCTATAAAAGTGGATGGTCTTAGAGTGGGCTTAGAGAGATATTAGAAGAAGCGAGGTTCGATCCACCACTAATTTTATAAGCTAACTTTCTTAAATAAGAATGAATACAAGGTGGTATTGAATTTGCGGATTGGAATCCCTATTGTGAAGGATATTAGCTTAGATTCGGAAGTTTCGGGCCATTTTGGACGAGCGAGATATTTTATGATTGTAAATTTTAAAGAAAACATTAAATAAAGTAAAATTGTGAGAGATAATGATATAGAAAAACTTAATTTGGAATTATCGGTGGTTGAAAATTTTGCGGAACATGCGTGTGCATCGCTCGTAGATTTACTGATGAATAGTAACATTGATATCTTACTTGTTGAAGGTATAGGGGGACGCCCATTTGAGTTATTCAAACAAAATGGTGTTAGGATATATACAGGTGCATTTGGTACAGTTCGGAAGATTTTACGATATTTTTTGAATAGAATGCTCCAAGAATTACAGACGGCTAGCTGTGGAGATCATCATCTTCATTAATCAAAGGAACTACGTAAAAATTTCTTCTATAAAGTAAATTTTTTTACTAATAGTTTTTTTGAACCTATTTGAAAA
>SUPS01000195.1 GCA_005191415.1 Candidatus Helarchaeota ASGARD archaeon Hel_GB_A | reverse complement strand
AGAAAACAATACAGAATGAAGAATGAGGAAAATTGTTCTACTCTGAAAAAATTAATTTATCAATACAAGATTGAAGAAAATTTTAAAAATAAATTGAGATTAACAAATCAAATCAAAGAAATAAAGGAGATAGTATTAACTTTATCGGATAATTTATGGGGTATTTGTAATGAACCGCTAGAAAGTTTTCCAAAGTCCGAAGAAAAGTTTATTGAGAGATTTTTCCAATGTTTAACACAAAACTTTGATGGCTGGATAATTTTAAAATTCATTTATAGTGCTGTATTAAATAAAATGTTTGTTTTTTCAATTAATCCAAAAGACAAAGAATTAAAGCTATTTTCAAAGCAAATTACCAAAAAACTAGTGAATTCAATTAATTCAAAATTAAAACAATTAAGAAATTTGGATTATAACAAGGCAAAAATTAATTTAAAATTAAAAATTGAAAAAATATATAGTTCATTAAAAAATCTATGGAATAAATTAGTGCCTAAGCCACTCACCACCTATTTATTAAACAAAAATTTTGAATACCTAACACTAATTCCTCATTCTTTTCTTTGGAAATTACCTTGGGAAACAATGCAAATTAAGAATAGAGCACTGAATGAGCTCTTTAAAATCACAAGAAATTTTAGTATAGACTATTTACGAGCTGATTTGCAACGGACTCAAGGTAATAAAATATTTATTTTAATAAAAGATTTTGATACTAATGAGTTCAAATTATTAAATCTGGAAAATTTAGAAAAAGGCATTTTAAATGAGCAGTTATATGATAATATAATCTTAAAATTTTTGGTATCTGAAATTAAAAAGCAAATAAATCTATCATCCGTAATACAAAATATACGTGTTAATTTAATCAAAAAGAAAGATTTGGAATCTAATGAAAATATTGATTCACATCTAATAAATTCTTTTATATTAATCGGAAATCCTTTTTCCAAGTGAATTTTACCTAAAAAGCTTTAAAAAATTCAAACTCATTAGTATTTAACTAAAATTTATCAAAATAAGATTTAAAAAAATTAATAAGCTACTTTAAAAACTATTTTCCAATAGGAAATATTGAAAATCAAAATAAGAGGATTGTTCATTAATGAGCACAGGATTAAAAAAATTAGTATTAGACGTCTTAAAACTGCATAAACCGCCGTTGACAGAATTAGCTAAGGGGCTAGCTGAAATCGAAGGTGTTGAAGGAGTTAATATTGTTTCTGTTACTGTAGATCGAGAAACTGAAACCATAAAAGTTACCATCGAAGGCGATCTTGATTATGAGGCAATTCAAGAAAATTTAACTTCAAATGGATGCAGTATTCATTCAGTAGATCTTGTTTGTGCAGGTAAGAGAATTATTGAACAGGGAAAAACACATAATATTTAATTTTTTCATCTATAATACTCTTTTTTCATTCTTCTATATGAAGACTTTATAATAATCATAGTAATTGTAAAGATTTTTCAATAATCTCACTTGGTATTTCATATTTTACTCTTTTTGAGTAACTGGGAATTTATCTTTCCATAAAATATAAATAGATGATTAAAAAAAGTTCAAAACTAATAGGCTTATAATTGAGCTTAATAATTGATATAAAATGTTGAAGGTTGGATTAAAGAAATGGTAAAAGAAATAAAAATCGTTTTCGCTGGGTTGGAACAAGGTGGAAAAACATCAATTATAAGAACTCTTGAAAGAAAGAAATATGTCGTTGAAGAATTAAAACCAACGAAAGGGATTGAACGATGTCAAATTAATGTCCTTGATTATGTCATTAATGAATGGGATTTCGGAGGGCAAGCAGAATTTCGAAAGCAATATCTTGAAAAAAAAGAGATGTTTTACGATACTGATTTATTATTTTATGTAATAGATATTTTGGACGTTGATAAATTTTCAGATGCAATTAATTACTATAAAAATATTTTAGAGATTCTTCGAGAGCATGATCCCAAACCTCCTATTGTAATTTTGCTTCATAAATGCGAAAAAACAGAAGAAATTCAAGATAAGAAGATTAAAGAGTTAAAGGATTTAATCTTGTCAGCTTCAAACAGTTTTGAAGTAGAATTTTTTAAAACTACAATTTATGAATCTCAGACCCTTATGAATGCTTTTTCTCATGGAATAAATAAAATTTCGGATAAAGCAAATGAACTATCAGAACAATTAAAGGAATTAAGTGCTGAAACTTTTGCAGATGCCTTAATTCTAATTGAGAGTAACGGCTTTATTCTCGGGGAATATACCAAAGATGAAGAAAGTCGGAAGATGGTAATGTTTATATACGACTATTTGATTGGACCCATTTCATACATGTATAAAAATTTACAATCAGGTGAAAAACCTGAAAGAATTCTTTTTGATTGGAAGAATAAAGGTTATGCATTTTTGGATTCGACAAAAATTGGTGATTTTGAGTTTTTCTTTATTAAATATTCTAAAAATCCCCGGAAAATTGTCCAGAAATTTGTTCTTCGCTCTATGCTTAGATCATCGGAGCAAATAAAAGGGATTATAAAGGCATATTTTGGATAAAATTTTCAATTAATTCTTCTATTTTTCAGTAATTTTTTCTGAAGAATGTGGCGATATGGATGCGATCGTTGAGCTTGTTAATGTTACAAAGACATACATATTAGGAGAAATCAAAATACATGCATTACGTAAAATTAATATAAAAATTTCTCGAGGGGAAATAGTCGGGATTATGGGGCCATCAGGAAGTGGTAAAACAACTTTGTTAAATCTTATAGGGACATTAGATAAGCCAGATTCTGGGAAAATATATCTTGACGGAATCGATATAAGTTCTTTGAGAGAGAGTGAGTTAATTAAAATAAGACGCCAGAAAATTGGGTATATTTTTCAATTTTATAATTTAATTCCTGTTCTTAATGCTTTAGAAAATGTTTGTTTACCTATGTTATTAACAGGGGTTGATAGAAGAAAGAGAGAAAGAAGAGCAAAAGAACTTTTAGAATTGGTAGGTCTCAAGAATCGAATGCTTCATAAACCAGATGAATTAAGTGGAGGCGAGCAGCAACGTGTTGCAATTGCACGCGCATTAGCAAATAATCCTTCCCTAATTTTAGCAGATGAACCGACCGGAGATTTAGATGAAGAAACTGGAATTACTGTAGTAAAACAAATGAGAAAGATAATTGAACAAGAAAAAAGGACCTTAATTATCGTGACCCATGATCCTCTAATAGCAAAATTCACAAACCGTGTATTACATCTAAGAGATGGGCAAATAATCACTAGCAATAATGAAAAAATTATTGGAAAATAAATTTACTAAATTCACGTAAAGCAGGGATTCCCCTGATTTCTGTCTGGTAGAGAGGAATTTCAGTTAAATAAAAATCATCTTTATAGATTTCCCTAATCTGATTTAAGTTTCGTAAATGCATTGTGTGGCGCGATTGGCAAAAAGTACAATGTGGATTTGGGGGTGCAATCATATTGATAAAAATATTAGATACAGGAATTTCATATTCAAGCAAAAGAGAAAGTAATCGTTCTGTTTCATAGATAGCCATTAGTTCAGGGATCATTACAATTATAAATGAAGTTCTATTTTCATTTGTTAATTCACGATTTGCATTTTCAACAATTTCTTTCATATGATTCAATGCCGCAAGTTGATCTTCTTCATCTTCTGCTCCCTTTTTTTTGAATAAAGTCTTAATTTTTCCCCAAATTTGCCCCATTTTCATCCGAAAACGAAGTAATTTACCAAAAAAACTATTCAGAACCTCAGGTAAACTAAGGAGGCGTAATGTATGACCTGTGGGAGCTGTATCGAACACAATAAAATCGTAATCAGGGGTTTGGATAAATTCAAGGACTTTTGAAAAAGCAAGAGCTTCGTCAGACCCTGGAGGAGTAAGTGATTGAAAATCTTGGAAATCACCAAACATTTGTAATTCTTGAGGAACTTCAATATCACCTGCTTGAATTGAATTTTGGTATTTCTTAAATTCCTTTTGTGGATTAATTTCCAAACCAGAAAGATTTTTTATGCCCTGAATTGGGACAACTTCTCCTCCAGAAATATCTTGTGCAAAACTATCACTCAGCGAATGGGCTGGATCAGTTGACAATATCAAAACTTCGCGATCCGTATTTTCCGCGATCCAAATAGCAGTCGATGCCGCACAAGTTGTCTTTCCGACACCACCTTTTCCACCAAATAATAAAAATCGCATACTAGAACTCGTTGCAAGTTCTTTAATTGTCTTTTTTTTGAACTCCATTTTCTACATCACTTATACTTTGTTTAATTTTTAAATTCTTATACTTTGTTTAATTTTCAACTGAAAACTGTCTTATCTATATTTTTATTAATGCTTTATAAACTCCCATTTTTATTATTGGAAAATTAGGGCTAAGAAGATAATTATACTTAGAATCAGCGCTACTGGGGGAATTACCTTATCATAGTTTCCTATAAGTAATCCGAGAATCAGAAACAATATACCAGCCCAATATAAGGCGTATAATCCTGGAATTGAGGTTAAAACAATTTCATAAGGAGGAAAATCTCCTATAATAGAATATGGATAGAAGCCATTGGCACTTGATATTAATATATAGCCTTCAATTAAGATAAATATGAGAAATAGAAGCGTAGCTTTAGATTCAACTGTAATTTTTCTTTCTTCAGAATCGATTTCAGACTTACCCATAATAATATCTTTACAATTTTAAAATTTAATTTTTATTATTGATAATCTTTCTTAGCAACTTAGAAAGTGAAGTAAATCGCTGGGCTCAGAAAACTCCATTATAACTCAAATTTACATTTATATTATTAATTCTCTATTAGGCATTAGCGGACCCGGAACCAACTGGTCTCGGGTCGGATAGATTTTACCAAGATCTTCTTTACCAATGCATCTGGAAGATTTAAAAAGATATATTGAATAGATTTTTCAAATAATATGATCAAGATTGCCAAAAAAAAGTGCAAATCTTTTGGAAATGTAGAAATTATTACATTTTCGTGAGGACCTGAATGAAAATTATAAAAGAATGGTAGATATAATTTTTTCAATTAATTCTATATTACCCAGTAATCCAAATGATATAAATTAAACCAAAGAATTAGAGGATATAAAAATGAATACTAGAGAAAGTCAAAAAAAAATGGCAGCCGAAGCTGCTGTTGAACACGTACAAACAGATCAAGTAATTGGGATAGGATCAGGATCAACGATAGAATATTTTATACAAATTTTAAAAGAACGAATAAAACTGGAAGGATTAAAAATCGTAGCTGTTCCTACTTCTTATCAATCCATGCTTTCTTTAATTAAAAACGAAATCCCTCTTACTACATTAAATGAACAACCGGAGCTTGATCTTGCTGTTGATGGTGCAGATGAAATAGATTCCAAGCTTAATTTAATTAAAGGCGGAGGGGGAGCATTGACACAAGAAAAAATTGTGGATTCAGCTGCTAAGAAATTTATTGTAATTGCTGATGAATCTAAGTTGGTGAATAAACTTGGTGAGAAAATGCCGATTCCGATTGAAGTAATTCCACTCTCATTTAAAACAGTCTTGAAGAAGTTAAAACGTTATAATGCAATTTGTACCTTACGGACCGCGGTGAAAAAAATGGGGCCCGTAATTACGGATAATGGAAATTTTATCATTGATGCCCAAATTACTGATATAAAAGATCCTAAACAGTTAGAATTAGAAATTAATGGAATTCCTGGCGTTGTAGAGAATGGATTATTTGTCGAAATGGCAGATATTGCATACATTGGAACCCCACAAGGCGTTAGGAAAATTATATGATGAAGCGGACCCGGTGGGATTCGAACCCACGATTTTGTTGCTATGACCTTCTTGTCATAGAAATCCCAAGCTTTCTCCTTCGTGGGAATAGGAGGCTTGTGCGTTATCCAGCTACGCTACGGGTCCATTAATTTCCACTACGCTATTTCTCGAGTATTCAAAATGTTTTAATTTGATTATTTACTCTTTTCTTTATAATTGACATAATTTCAGGTAATTAAAATGTTTCATTCCCTATATATCATCTTGCAGAATGGAACTTGTGTCTTTACAAGACATTATCGGAAGAGTCGGGTTGATGATCAATTATTATCTGGATTTATAAGTGCTTTAGGGAATTTTTCAAGGGAAGCCTTGGGTTCAAATTTACAATCTATAAAACTCCAATCGGGAGAGCAGTTATCGATCCTTAAGTATCAATATGCCCCTATTATTGGAATTGTTATTGCCGATCCGCGTGATCATCCTTCCTTGATTTCAACGATACTAAATAGAATATTACAAGATTTCACAGAAGAATTTCGTAAAGAAATTACGGCGAATGACCCAAAATTAGTCGGATTGACACAGAAATTCAATAAAAATATTGATGAAATTCTGAAAGGGAAGGTTTCAACTAGATCTCCTTTGAAAATGATATTGGGGAACATTATATCATTTTCATTGATGATTTTAATTGCAATTTTAATGATTAGAGGAATAGTTAGATTTAGTCCGCTACTGGAAACTAACTTAGCTGGGTTTCCAACTATTAATTTTAGTGACGGAATTGATCCTAATGAATTTATGGCATTACAAACAATTACTGGAACTACAACTGGAATTTTATTACTCATGCTGCTAGGATTATTCTTTTTACCGTCTATTCTTTCTGGATATATTGCAGGTAGTGAAAAACGAGGAATATTAAACGCTATCTTGCTAAGTTCTATCACGGGCGGGTTGCTTTTCTTGGGAGGAAGAATTGCAGAGGGGCAGTTTGGAGATTTAAATATTTTCTGGTGGTTTATTATTTTCTCGCCACTGATTATATTTATTGCCATTGTTTGTGGTTATTATGGAGGACATCTTAAGGTTAAACATAAATTATGGCCTTTAGAAAAAACATAAATATTAAATTTGGGGATTATGCATTAAAAATTGAATCTCTTTTTGATAAATTTTAGTTTAATTTCAATCAATTATTAAATTATCAGATTCTTAAAATGATGCACGTTGATTTGCGCATTTTGTACACCTTGAAGAATTGAAGAATCTCTTTTTAAGAAATTGCTGAAACCTTAAAATTTCGGTATAGAAATAAAATGTTAGATACGTATGTCTTTAGAAACGAGATAATTTGGCTTAGTATCGTTTTATTTTTAGTTCAATATTCATTGATCATTTATTCGCATTTGTAAACGGGGGTTTTAAATGCATAATTATTTAACACAAAGATAAAAAAGATGAAAGGTCATTGGTATGATACATAATTTTTATATCCTTAAAAAAAATGGTATCTGTATCTATCACAAAAAATTCGGAAGTTTAGAGGAAGACCCCCAATCAATCGGAGGATTTTTAACGGCCATTTCCATGTTTTCTAAATCTATTATTGGAGAACAAATCAAAGTATTGGCAACGGCGAATTATAAATTTGTTTTTAGGACAGATGATAAATTTACTTTCGTTACCTTTACGGATAATCAGGATAACCAGAGTGAGATTCATCGCATAATGGAGATTGTTCGAAAAAATTTCTATCAAAATTTCCCTAATTTAAAATCAGATTATGATCATTATAACTTAAAATATTTCGAGATTTTTGATAGCACTCTAACTAAAATATTAAAAGATTTTCAATAAAAATTGAAATTTGTTAATTTATAATGTCTTAGATATCATTTTAAAAAAACAGAAATAGTAATATTTACATATATATGGATAATTTCCAAAATTTGCTTAAATTATTTAACTGAAACGAGGAATAGAAGGATTATGACTTTTCATTAATAATTATTTTTAAGTATTAGCAATACGTTTTAGTAATAACTATTAAGTTTCATCGTCTATTAAAGATAAAAGG
>SUPS01000194.1:3558-7929 GCA_005191415.1 Candidatus Helarchaeota ASGARD archaeon Hel_GB_A | reverse complement strand
CAGGTTCGCGATAATGAGTGGGATTTGTCGGTTCAGGCTTCTTATTTGTAGAAGTAACCTTACAACTTTCCCGAATAAAAAAAATGCCTCCATTATCAAGCCATTTATGAATATTATGGATTAAATTACTAACTTCATTATCTTCAAGATACATAAATAGCCAATTTGTGAAGACCATATCAAAGGAATTAGGTTTAAATTCTAAGTTTTGCGCAGCTGCACAGAGATACATGAGGATATTGCAATTTTGATTCCGCTCGCAATTTTTTTGTAGAAATGTTTTCTGATAATCGACAGCAACCACTCGGCTGGCTTCTTTTATAAAAGCGGTTGTAAAGCGACCAATCCCAGCGCCCAGTTCTAGTATTCGTTTTTGAGTAAAAAAGGGCAATAAATTTAGAATTTCGGTTCGATCTGCAGAAGCGAGATGAGGAACATCTGTATTAAGTATCATTCCCGTTTCATCTGCCTGCTGTTGTTGCCAAAATCGAAAAATATGGTTTCGCATTGAAATTTCTATCCAATAATTGGCATTCTTAATTATCGTCGTGCTTCATAATTCAAAAAATTAGAAAAAATAAGAGAAGGAAAATGAGGAATCTATACTTCAACGCGTATGTTTAATTCCTTTACTAGTTCTTTGTAGCGGTTCCGCACCGTGACTTCGGTCACATGTGCGACTTCCGCAATTTCACGTTGTGTGCGGCGTTCGCCCTCTAGAATTGCAGAAATATAGATAGCCGCTGCCGCTAGGCCGGTTGGGTCTTTCCCTGCCGTAATCCCTTTATCTCGAGCTAATGTGACAATTTCAGCGGCTTTTCGTTGAGTTCGACCTGAAAGGACCAATTCTGTTCCAAATCGAGGAATAAAGTCAATTGGGGATGACTGAGGTATGATAATATCTAATTCACGCAAAATAAGACGGTAACATCGGCCTAGTTCTTTGCGGTTAACTCGGGAATGCCGGGCGATTTCGTCAAGTGTGCGAGGCACTTTTCTTTCGCGACATGCAGCATATACTGCAGCAGCAATCATTGCTTCAATGGAGCGTCCACGAATTAATTTTTTCTCAATAGCCCGGCGATAAAGAACAGCCGCTGTTTCCTTAACACCTCGAGGTATTCCGAGTTGTGAGCTTAATCTATCGAGTTCAGACATGGCAAAGGCTAAATTTCTATCCATAGATGAATGGACACGGGTGCGAATTTGCCATTTTCGCAGGCGATAGATTTGTGCACGCCGTTTTGGCGTGAGTTTTTTACCATAGGCATCCTTGTCATGCCAATCAATCATCGTTGAAAGCCCCTTATCATGAACAGTAAAAGTCGAAGGACTTCCAACTCGGCTTCTTTTATTTCGTTCTTCATTAGTAAAAGCGCGCCATTCGGGACCTTGGTCAATATTTCGAGCGGATATTACTATCCCACAATTTGAACAGATTGTTTCCCCCCGAGTATAATCCACATGAATATCAGAAGACCCACATTCACTACATGTTTCGGTATCATTATCGGTTCCGGTTTCTTTTTCTCGGGAGTTCTCCACAACCAATTAATCACCTATCTTTTAGGTGGATCTGCCATTTGCAATGGCATCTCTTCGCGAGAAGAGATTTCAAAAGCGTTCCAGAATTTCGTTTACCTATATAAATGTTGCGGTTAGTATAGTGTTAAGCTAGATCTAGGTTTAAAAAGTTTATTATCACAAAAGAGGCAATGTTAAATTCTCTCCCCTTAAGATGATAGCGATCACTATTGAGATGAATACTATCTCCTACAGATGTTAGATATAGAATAATAAAAAAGCACCAGATGGCAACCGTTATTAAATATGGCTGCCGTTTAATTAATTCTATATTTTTCGATTTTATCCCAATCGAGATCTACGCCGATTCCTGGTTTTTTCGGAATTGCCACGTATCCTCGTTTATCGATTGTAATAGGGTCTTTGAGCAGGGTGTCTCTCACTTCAGGGGTCCAGCAAGGGGGAGCATATGGAAATTCAAGCCATGAACAATTTGGGATTGCACCAATTAGCTGAAGGGTTGCTGCGATTGCAAAGCCATTGTTCCATGCATGGGGGATAAGTTCCTTACAAAAAGCTTCGCACATACCAGCAATTTTGCGACATTCAAGGATACCACCAGAGAACGTAATATCTGCCTGAATAATATCATAGATATCATTCACCAGAAGGTCTCGATAGAAATAAATTCCATTGCCCAGTTCTCCACCCGCAATTGGTGTTTGGATTGTTTCTCGCAATTTTTTTAATCCTTGGATATTTTGTTCGTGTAAAGGTTCTTCCAACCAGGTCGCTTCGATTTTATCGAGGACTTTTCCAAAGGTCATCGCGGTTTTCACGCTCCATAATGGGGGCAAATGTCCCCATGCTTGATTTGCATCAACCATAATTGCAATGTCATCACCCACGGCATCGCGCACAGCTCTAACGACTTCGATATCCTTAGAAAGATTTGTCCTTCTTGCACGAAGTTTGATCCCCTTGAATCCCATTTCCACTGCATCTTGGGCATCTTTCACCATCTTATTTACTGGCTTTAATTCGGCAGTAGAACAATAGGCTTTGACTTTATCTTGGAACCCACCGAGTAATTTGTAAATTGGTTGTTTACAAATCTTGCCAATCAGATCCCATAGAGCCATTTCGAGGGCAAAAGGACGCGGTCCAATATTCGCCGCAATTCTTAGAAGTTTCATTATTTTTTCAATGCCAAATGGTTCACCAATCCAGCCTAAAATCAGAGGGATCGGAACGGTTTCCAAAAACTGATTAAGATTTTCACCAAGCGCTGTTCCAACGCCATAGCCTTCAAGACCTTCATCAGTTGTAAGTTTGATAAGGGTGATTTTTGAACTCGTCAGGACAATTCCTGGAGTCCAGGCAGGTTTTAAACCTGGTTTAGGGATCGGAATTTCTAATAAGATCTCTTCAAGATTTGCTAGGTTCATGATTAAATTTTAAGATGAGATCTAATTTATTAATCTATAGATCTTCAAAATTATAATATTCAATCGTTTGTGAATTATGAACTGATGAAACTGGGGACTTTGGAATGCATAGCCTTGGAGAAATACCAGAATCTGTTTTAACGAGAAAGTTTTTTGCCTTTGGAAAGCAAATTTGGAGATTATACAGGAAATTTGGATGGGAATTTCTGAAGAATTACCTTATTGCTTTTTCTGGCGATTATCTATTCGAGTTAGTTCGAATGAGATATGAAGAAACGATTTTGTGTTGTCGCGATATTGTAGAAGGCAAAATTCCGCGACCTGAACATCTTATTATGTATAATCTTTTTCCCCCTGTCCTCAAAATGCGCGGGGATCTCCAACAAGGAACCTCAAAACTAATCTATGGAGAATCATGCGATATGTCCGTTATTTCGATCAATGATTTTACTGGAGAATGCTCGTATGTGGTGAATGCCCACTTAGAGGATGGGATTCCCGTCGATTATTGGCTAGTAAAGGGAGATGATGAATTGATGTACCGGCGGCATATGAAGTATGGCTACAAATTCCGTGAAATTCCAAAACGGCTGAAGTCACTTACTTCCGCCGCACCTCGCATCATTGACCTTCTGAAGGACGTGCGAAATGAACGAACGCCTCACTGGGCGGCTAGCGATTACATGGTATGTTTGGCATGGGGTACTGGGAGCACCAATGCAGTTGCCGAATTAAGTAACTGGGAAAATGTGGCTCAAACATGGATGGGCATGAATGCTAAGATAGTCTATGGCATGCCAGATGTGTGGTTTTTAATATATCCTAGTCCCGCCTTATTAAGTACAATGAGATATTTAGGCAGGGAGAAATACACCCTCAGATTTTGTGGATTATTCACAGGACATCATCTTTTCTTAGGAGGACTCGAAGATGGAGCAATAAGATGGTTAGAAGAAAATTTCCCCGAGTTATTTGAATATGCATTTAAACAAGGATGTGAAGAGGGCATCCCCACCCCTCGAATGACATTAAATTGTGTGCTTCCTAATTTTAAAAAGAGGGATATTTGGGATTCTGAGAATTTTGAACGAATTTATCCAGAGGGAAAGCTTATTCAACCTTCAGATTTGGATCTTTCATATCAAGACGTCATCAAAGGAGTTCTTTTAAATATCACTCACGAATTTAAGAATGAGACCATTTCAGCTCGAAATATTCTTGCACGAGGAATCGCAAGAACCTGTAGATCAAATCTAAACTAAAAAAAAGTGGAAATTTTAGTTTATCGCCGACGTTTTAAGAAGATAATTATAATTGCAATAATTCCGACTGGAATAAAAATCCATAGAAGGATCTCACCGAGATATGATAGCCCTAACCATACTTTTGAATCAGATCG
>SUPS01000194.1:0-3278 GCA_005191415.1 Candidatus Helarchaeota ASGARD archaeon Hel_GB_A | reverse complement strand
CCTTCAATCTCAAATTGGGTATCGCCAGTCGTTCCCCAGTTATCATAATCACCTATCAGCTCTAGAAACATCCCAATATGGGCAAATGAATATGGTTCCCCAGATTTTGCATCTGGGTAAATCCAAAAGGAGATATGGTCAGTACCAGCACTTACTAATCCGAATAAGGCGGTTGAAAGGGCAACAGACGTATTATATTTTGTCATTTCTTCAATATCACGTGTCAGTTTATTAACTTCGAGCTCAAAACTATCGGATTGATTCCAGAAGGATGTATATGTCAAAGTCAAGTTAATTGGAGGGCCTGAAGGATACAAGGTTTGATTAATCGATCCTGAATAATCATTAGTGGGATCATCATCATCTAAGAATCGGTCATAGAAATATTCAAAGCTACTTAACTCGTAAGTGATGCGCATATCTACATCCCACATACGGACTTCGAGGATATCAACAATTATGACCCCTACAATTATGCGTGCGCGGGATTCTTGGAAATTAGTATAATGCCAAACGCCTGGATGAGTTAGATTGTCCCATCGCCCTTCAATAGTCCAATTCTGGGTCCGAATAAGAGAAACATCATAGATCAGCCTATCACCAGTTCTAAGCCCGGTATCACCATATGCTCGGATAGGAGACACTCCTATTACGAGTAGAGAAAGAAAAATTCCCATTAATCCAACTATTATGACGACTTTCTTCATTTTATCACCTTTTCTTAATCGCATCAATTCTGTTATAGGAGAACTGCAACGTAAACCATCAAGGCACCGAAAGCCAGTAAGCCTAATCGGACATACTCGCTGAAATAGGGCGTACCTTTCCCAGAGATCGGAGATATAGCTGAGATAATTAAGAAGACTGCAGTCAATATCGCCCCTATTTGTCCAATCATCGTATTTACGGCGATTGTTTTATTTAATTCATAAATACGATACCAATATTCTTGATTCGTGAGTAATCCCAGATTGTTCATTTGGTTGATATCTTGTAATTCGAGTTGGTTGAATCCAATCATAATTAAGGATATCGCTAAAATTGACAAGCCAATGATTATTAAAATAGTTAATATTCCTCGTTTTCCTATGTTTTCAACAGTAAAATCTTTAGCACTTTTTAGAGCTTTTTTGAGTTTATCTGTTTTCGATGGTTGATCAGTGCTGGGTAATTTTTGAATTTTTCCAGTATCTTCCTTTGCCATTTTAGGCTCCTCTAATCTACTCCATTCATTTTTTTTAATTACAATAATTTTTGATATATGGTAGAAAATCCTTAGATTTATATATATAAGTCTTTATCAAGATGTATCAAGGTATTTAAAGAATTTTATTGATAGGCTTTAAAGAATTTCAAAATTTCTAAAATCAAGGATGAAGGATTTGAGAATTTGTTCAAATTAAGAAAAATTGCTATATTTAGCCCCTCTATAAAGATAATTTTTTATTTGGTCATAGGATTCCTTATCATTTCTGTTGTACTGCCAAGCCCATTAATAAACGAGACAATTCAAATTAGGACAGCATCGAATATCACGATAGATAGTAATATCATATTTACAGACGATTTTGAAGACGGGAGTCTGGGTTCTGATTGGACTCTGACAGGCCAGGGAGGTGTGGGAACACAAACTGCAAATTCAGGCATCTATTCAGCATACCATTACGGGAGTGCGGGAAGCATCACCTCCAGGATAATTGATTTAAGTTCGTATGGTTATGTCTACGTCTCCTATTGGGTTAGAAGAGGGCATGACTCTTTTAGCGAGAATCCGGATAATGGTGAAGATCTTGTAGTGGAGTATAATAATTCGTTAGGGAATTGGGTTCAACTGGATTATTTTCTAGGTTTTGGGACACCTGGGGAGATTTATATACGTAGCATTACTTTGCCATCTGATGCGCTCCATGAGAATTTTAGGATTAGATTTAGGCAGGTCGCTGCTACGTCAGGTAACTGGGACTACTGGCACTTCGATGATGTTCAAATCGTACGCTACATCGCTACCGATCTTTTTTCGTTTCAAGTCATTACCGATGAGTCGATCGGGCTTGTCTGGTTGAATTTCAGGTCGTCCATTACTAGGGGATCTCCGCTCCAGATTAGTACTGAAATCAATAGCAGTTTACCGATTCAGAAGGTTATAGCTGTGATCCGGAAAGATTCCCAAGGTGGCTATTCCTATGTGGAATTGTTTGATGATGGTGCCCATGGAGATGGAGCCTCGGATGATGATATCTTTGGGGGCACGTGGGATTCCTCCAATATGCCTGTAGGGAAATATATACTCGATCTATCCATTGTAAACATTAACAATGAAGGGAAATTATACAGTAACGCCGGAGAATTTAGCATTAATCCCTCATTTTTCGAGCAATATAGTTGGTTAATCGGTATAATAATTGGAATTGCGATTCTAGCTGTAGAAGCCGTTCTATTGGTGAAGTATCGACCTACTGGATTAAAGGGGCAAATGAAAGCCTTAGTACCAAAATGGCGGAAAAAACGCGCAGAAGCATCCCCGCAACCCATAAAATTAAGCCATCCTTCTGGTGAAAGACCTTTAAATATAGGGATTTCTATAAGTGAATGTCCAAAATGCCATAAATCATTACCATTTTCCGTACGAAAGAAGGTTGAATTGGGATATCGGGTCTATTGTCCTCACCCTGGGTGTTTTTATCCTCTTCATACGACTTAAAATTCGAATTTAAAAATTAATAGTTCAGATCCTTCAAAATCTGATCTAATAATTGCATATCCTGTTCTTTGATGGCGTGGAGCCGTTCCTTAGCGTGAAGGGCTTCGACGGGGGCAAATATTTTGGCGAGAGCCGCCATTTTATCGATTTTTATCTTTTGTTTCAAAACGGCATCGACAAAGGAGAGGTCGCTCGCAATGATCTTGAAAACGGTCTAGATGTTGTCGAAGGTGAGCCGTGGAGCAGTTCGGTCGAAGTCTTCGGTAACGATGATTTCATCAAAAGATTTTAGATAGGCAGTGACGTGAAATAAATTTTTCACGGCAAACATGCAGGAGTTCCCGAAAGAATATTGGGCAATTATCTCCAGTTTCTCGGGTTCTTTCTCAAACATAAGTTGAAGACGTTTAAAGAAATATTTGAAAAAAAATTCAGCTGCGATTTTGCCGGATACTTTTTTTTGTTCAATATCTTTGAAAAATTGCATTCCACGTTGCCGAAGGCCTTCGGTTAGCTCATTAAAAGTCATTGAAAGCGCCAATGCTTTCACCTAAAAGAAAAAAGAAAAAAATTATTA
>SUPS01000193.1 GCA_005191415.1 Candidatus Helarchaeota ASGARD archaeon Hel_GB_A | reverse complement strand
ACGTATAATAATTATTAATAGCGGACTAATTTTTTTTAAAGACTTTATTTTTCATGTGGCCCTCTTCTTTTTTAATTAATCCTATCTTTTCATGTTTGTAATTAAATTAATTGTTGATATTATTAATAGGTTATTGAATTGGTAGCAAACAGTTTTTAGCGAAATGTGCAATTATTATGTCTATATTTTGTTTATATCTAATAAATATTTACCATCCGCTGACATCTCTTCTTTCACAATCATCCCTAATGGCTTCCTCTATTGCATGTAAGTCTTCTTGTTTTGGATTCAGATGTGGTACGTGAAATTTTTGAGTATTTCTGAAATTTCTTTCGGAAATATATCTTGAGAAAATTAAAAATCTTGTTTACATTCTGTTTGAGGATTTTAATTGCCTTTTCTAAGTCTGGGTGAGCCCCTTCCCATATTTCTTCAGAACATAAAGAAGAAAAAGAGGATAGAGCAGAGAGGAAAAACACTGATTTTAGCTAAAATACCTGTTATAATCCACTAATTTCTACTTTATCTAGAGTTTTTGTATAACTTCGGAGGAGATTATCACACTTTTTCTCGAATTTTTGGAAATAATTGAGGTTATCTTTCATTTCATTCATTACCATACCGTAACAATCATAGAATTCTTGGCTAATACGCTGTGCTACTTTTTTCAATACCTTTGATTGAACGTCTAATTCGATTCTTTTATTAATCTTAGTTATCAGTAAAGTTATAAATGGCAGTGATGCTTCATGCATGTAATCGAAGGTAAAAAGAATATCATCAAAAAGAATTAGGTCACAATATTTTTTCACAAGATACGTATTGAAAAAATTAATAAAACTATGAATTACACCTGTGTTTAACATGTTCGAGAGAATATTATCTTGGAAATTTTCATATTCTTTAAAAAAAAGTTGTTGCCCGTTTAATGAGAAAATCCAAATTTTTAGAATACGCATACGTTTCATGTAACCAATGAAATTTAGATATATAAATTTTGGGGGTATTCGTGAGGGAGGCGGCTAATATAAGATGAAGGCTCTTGAAAAGTAAAAAATCCTTCAGATGAATCATCTATTTTCAATCAAATCATCTATTAATCTAATATATCACTACAAAATTTTAAATAGTACCGACTTCCATAAAAATATAAAATTTTCAGAAGGTAAATCGTTATAGAGCAAAAGTTAGTAATTGTTTCGAATAGACTTCCAGTAAAAATTGAAAGGAAGGAGGGAAAGTTACATTTCATCCCAAGCGTTGGTGGATTAGCAACAGGATTGAGTTCGTTTTATAAAAAATATGATAGTATATGGATTGGTTGGCCAGGGATTGCCACAGAAGAAATAGAGCTGGAAAAGGAAGAAATAAAGGCAAAATTAATTTCAGAATACAATTGTTATCCAATTTTTCTCTCTCACAAAGAACTTGAACTGTATCTTGATAATTTTTCAAATAAAACGATTTGGCCTTTATATCATTATTTTCCGCAATATACATCCTATAATCCGGTCTCTTGGGAAGGCTATCAACATGTAAATGAGCTGTTTTGCGAATCAATGATACAAATTCTTGGTCAAAATGAACTAATTTGGATTCATGATTATCATCTGATGCTATTGCCTCAATTGTTGAGAAGTAAGTTAAAGGATCCGACAATTGGGTTTTTCTTACATATACCTTTTCCTTCTTTTGAGCTTTATCGATTATTACCATGGCGGAAAGAAATTTTAGAAGGACTGATGGGGGCAGATGTTATTGGATTTCATACATATGAATATGCGCGTCATTTCTTAATGAGCGTGCATCAGCTTTTGGGCTTAGAAACAAAATTGGGGCAAATCAGAGTAAAAAATCGAATGATAAAAGTCGATTCATTTCCAATCGGGATCAACTATGATTTATTTTCTAAAATTAGCAAACAACCAGAGGTACAAAAGGAAATAAGCGAAATTCGTAGACAAATTGGAGACTGTAAATTAATTTTTTCGATAGATCGCTTAGATTATACCAAAGGAATTCCACAACGTTTAGAAGCTTTCAATTTATTTCTAGAAAGATATCCCGAATTCAAAGAAAAAGTTAAGTTCGTTTGTGTTGCGGTGCCGTCTAGGATAAACGTTGATAATTATATGCATCTTAAGAAAGAGGTAGATGAGCTAGTAGGTAGAATTAACGGGCAATATGGAACTATTGGATGGACACCTATATGGTACCTTTATCAATTTCTACCATTTGAGAAGCTTGCCGCCTTGTATAGCGTCGCAGATGTTGCCTTGGTAACTCCTTTGAGAGATGGTATGAATCTTATAGCGAAAGAATATATCGCCGCTAAATTAAAGGGAAGAGGTGTCCTAATTCTGAGTGAAACAGCAGGTGCAGCGAAAGAGCTGGGTGAGGCACTTCAAATAAATGTCAATAACATAAATGAGATTGTAGAAGCCTTAAAAATAGCCCTGACTATGCCGAAAAAAGAACAAATAAAACGTAATCGGATGATGCAGACTCGATTACGGCGATACAATATCCAACGATGGGCGGAAGATTTTATAAATGTGTTAATTTCTACGAAGGATTTCCAGAAAGAGATATTCGTAAAATTTCTCTCTTTTGAAAAAAGAAAAGAAATGATAGAAAAATTTCTGAGTAGCGATAATAAATTAATCTTCTTAAGTTATGAAGGGACACTTTTTCCTTCTTTGAATACTTTAAACAATACAAAACCTCCTAAAAATATCATAAAACTATTAAAAGAATTTATTTCAACCTTTGATGCTACGGTCGTTCTCTTGAGCGAAATGGATAAGGATATTTTAGATAAGTGGTTTGGCGGATTAAAGATAGCTTTAATCGCAGAACATGGTGTATGGATTAAAAGACATGACTCATCATGGGAAATGATTGAACCTTTAACAAATGAATGGAAAAAAGAAATCCGCCCGATTTTTGAACTTTATACTGATAGAACGCCTGGATCATTCATAGAGGAAAAAGAATTTTCTCTTTTATGGAATTATCGAAAGACAGATTCAGAGTTAGGGCTAATACGCGCCCGGGAACTTGCAAATTTATTAATGAATTTTACTGCTAATTTCAATCTTCAAGTTTTGGACATAAATCAAGTTATTGAAATAAGAAATGCACATATAAGTAAAGGACGCGCTGCGACATATTGGCTCTCTCAGAAGGAATGGGACTTTATATTAGCTATTGGAAGTGACTGGAGTGATGAACTCCTCTTTGCAGCACTTCCTGAATCTGCATATACCATTCGAGTTGGGCTAGAAACATCTCAAGCTCAATTCAATGTACCGCTCCCTTCTGATGTTCAATTATTATTAAATGAAATGATAAAACAAATGCCCTATAAATATCAAATAAAACAAATTGAAACACAAATTCAAGATTTATCCGCTAAAATAAATCATTTAGATTTTATACTCCGTTTTCAATTGGATTTCTATTCAAAATCCTATTGGCAGCATATTAAATCCAATTTAACTGCAAAAAAAGAAACTTTAGAAAAAGAATTGAAAAAAATTTTTGAAAAATTAAAAACCAAAGGCATAAACTAAGTTATAAAATGCGTTGAAGCAATCAATCCGTTACAAGTTGTTTCCTTACTTTTATTAAAAAAAAGGGAAAATTAGCGAATTTTTTATTGGATTTCGATTTTTCTCTTGGGTGGTTCTTCCTTTTCAAGCTTAGGGATTGTGATTTGTAAAATTCCTTTATCAAGTGACGCTTTTATGTTATCCGGATCGATTCCCTTAGGGAGAGGGATACTGCGACTAAAGGATCGATAGCGGCGTTCCTTTCGAATGAAGGTTTTGCCTTTTTCCTCTTCTTCTTCTTTTTTCTCGGCGGTTATGGAAAGGACATCGTTACGCACTTCGATATTAATATCCCCTTTATCCATTCCCGGCATATCCGCTTTGAGAATATACTTATCACCTGCATCTACGATATCGACTGCTGGGACCTTTGTCAGCTCCGTAATAGGCTCGAAAGAGCTCGTGAAGAAACGACGCAAGCCCGATCGGAAATCATCGAAAATTTGATCGAATTCAGAGAGCATATCGAAGGGGCGACTCCACCAGCCGTGCCAAGGAGAAAGAGACCATTCTTTCTTTTCTTTCTCTTCTTTTTTATCATTATCTGAACCCATATTGGAACCCTCCATAAGACCAGTACTCTCAATTATTAATGGATTCTATAAAAATTTTGTGTATTTTTAACGAATTTTCTTAAGGTAAATTTTTTTAACCTATCTTAATTGTTGTAAGAAATAATATCTGGAGTTTTAAATAATGTGTAGTCAATATACTTACGGCCAAATTCCGGATACTGTGAAAGCGAAACCGTATTTTCCACTTCTAGTGAATGTTTGGGAAGTATACCAGACGTATGGTTGGGAAAGAACATTACGATTCATCGAAGAATGTAAATTGGGAGTGTATGATTTCTTTGAGACCCGCTTAAATGAATCGATTGGAACTTCAAAAGCGTTGATGGAAGGGAAATTTCCACAGCCAGAAAAGGTATTATCATATATTCTGATTATACCCAGTTTGACAATTCGGGCAGACCTTATTCAAGGAACGCAAAAATTATTGGCAGGTGATTCTGCAGATGTGACTTTTATTTCGTTAGATGATGTTACAGGTGAGATTTTTTGTTTATTAAACGGACATTTAGAAGATGGTATTCCAGTAGATTGGTGGCTCGTCCGTCCCGAAGATGAGTTGTTAGATCGCCGACATTTGAAATTGGGGTATAAATTACGGGAAATTCCCCAAAGATTCAATAATATAACCAAGGCGTCTGAAAAATTAATTGACGTATTTCGCGATATTCGGAATGAGCGGACCCCTCAATGGTCTACTTCCATCTATTATTCTGCGGCGGTCTGGGTCTCTTTTGCGTTAAATGTTATTTTTGAACCTTCAAACTTTGAATCGATTGCCAGTACTTTCGATGGATGGGCAGCTAAACAGCAATTTAAATTACCAGATTATCTCTTTATGTTTCATCCTTGGCCGTCAATGTTGAATTTATTTTTCCTCCAAGGGCGAAAGGCATTCGCAAACAAAATTAGCTGGCTTACTACGGAAGGACATTTATTCTTGCAACCGTTTGAGGAATCTACTCTTGAGGTTGTCATGGATATGCATGCAGATATCTTTGAACTCTATAAAAAAGGAATTTGTGAAGAGGGAATTCCTTTCCCGATTCAGACGTTAGAAAGTACCTTCCCAAATGCCCAAAATAAGAATGATCCTGATAATAGATTCAAGGTAAAATATCCAGAGGGGAATTTTATTCAAATTGAAGAATTAGGGTTAAGTTTCGAGGAGGTCTTAAAGGGGGCCTACTTGGATATAACAACTGAAACACCTGTAACCGAAAAAATTGATGCATCAAAGGTATTGTCGACAGGAATTGGGCGCGAAACGCAATTTCGTTAAGAATTCTGAGATTTTTAATTTTTTAATAGAAATAGTACGATAATAGCCCATCCAATGTCATAAATTGCCGAGCCGAGGAGGAGAGGGATGAAAACTGGATACAAGACCATATTGTAAATAACGGCGGGTTGGATTATAAAACGTAGAAGACAATTTACCTTGATTATGAGACTATATTTCTCTATATCTTTCGCACTAAAAATTAAGAGGATACCAAAACAAATAAACATGCATCCTGCTAATTGAGAAAACATCGGGGCGCTAGGCGGGACGCCTAATGGTTCTAAAAGCAGGTGGATAAAGAGAAATAAGATACCTATAAAGACTTCGATATAACCTCCGATAATTACAAGCCATTTTAATATTACCATTTTTTCCATATAGATCCGATTCCTTTTGATTTCTTAGCAGATGATATGAAGATGTAATTTAGAATTTTTCGGTAAAAATCTTATTAAGTTTTTTAAAAAATTAGGAAAGTTATTTAAAGTTCTGTTTGGCTTATCCATTAAGTTTCAATTGGAAATGAGAAGTAGCGCCTTTATTTAAGCCACCAGATTCGACCCAAATTTTTCCATTATAGGCTTCAATAATTTTTTTGCAAATTGTTAATCCTAGTCCAATACCAGTACTTTGGAGCATATCAGCATTTTTTAATCGAACAAAACGAGAGAAGATATGCGGTATTTCATTTTTTGGAATGCCAATACCGTTATCCTTCACGGAAAAAGCCCAAATTCCTTTGTGGATATTGGATTTAATGGTAATTTTCCCAGTTGGAAATGAAAATTTAATTGCATTCGTGAGAAGATTTCTTATAACTTTGGTAATTTGATGCTTATCAAGAATCAATTCGTCATCTGGATTTAAATATTCCTCAATTATCAATTGCTTTTCCTGAATTAATGGCGCAAGTTCTTGTTTAAGCTCTTGAAGGATTTTGGAAACTCGAATTTTGTCCCGTTTAAAGAATATTTTTCCTGATTTGAGGCGAGAATAATCTAACATTTCATGAATTAATCGTTCTAATCGATCTTCATTTCGGAGTATAATTTCTATATCATGTCGTTGAATTTCATCTAAATTTGAAGAACGGAGAAGGAGTTCTGAGAACCCTTTTATAGCAACAAGGGGAGTACGTATTTCATGTGAAAGATCGGCGTAGAATTCATCTTTTAGACGATCTAACTTTTTCAATTCTGTAAGTGCTCTTTTTAATGCTTCTTCTGCATTTCTTCGCTCAGTAATATCGCGTGTTACTTCGACAACGCCAAGAAGCTTATTATTTTCGTTTTTTACAGGATAAGCCTTAATCCACCATGTCTTTCCATTTGAAGTCGTGGATTCAACCTCTTGAGATTGTCCTGTTTGAAAAGTTTTAATTACTGGACAATATTCACAAGGTTCATTACTTCCATGCCAGACTTTATAACAATAATTGCCAACAATTTGGTTTATCGGAACGCCACTCGCTTTCGCAACAGCGTTGTTGGTCCATACAATTTTCATTTCAGGAGTATCATAATAGGCTACAAGATCTGACATAGCTTCAAGAATGGCAGATTTCTCTTTTTCACTTTTTTTAAGTGCCTCCTCTACTTTTTTCCGTTCTGAGATATCATTAACTATCATTAAAATTGCTAGCTTTTTATTGAAATTAATTAATTTAGCTTGAATTTCGAGCCATTTGAGTTCTCCAGATTTTGTAAAAATCCTATAGGATAAAGAAAATTGTTCTTCCATATTCATTATCGCTTTATTTAGTCGTTTCAGCACTGTACCTTGGTCATCTGGGTGAATATTATTCATTTGCTCTTTAAGTGACCAATTCATTAATTCTGAAGTAGTATAGCCACTTATATCTGACAAAGCTTCATTTACATACACATATTTTCCATTCTGAATGATACCAATTCCAACGAGGGCTTTTTCTGTAATTACTCTAAATTTTTCTTCAGATTCTTTAAGTTTCAATTCAGCTTGTTTTTTAGCCGTTATATCCTGGCAAATAACTTGAATTATAGGTTTTTTATCGATTTGAATTAGAGAGCTTTGAATACTAGCCCAAATTAGACTTTTATCTTTTTTATATGCCTGAATTTCTACAGCTTCTACGGGATTTCCCTTCAATAGTTTTTTATGTTTTTCTTGGAAAACTGATAGGAACTTTTTTGGGTATGCCGTAATTTCTATAAAATTTTTACCAATTAGTTCATCACGTTTATATCCGAAGATTCTTTCGGTCGCTGAATTAGAATAAATAATGGTTCCATTTAAATCAGCCCATATTATAGAGAATGGAATATTTTCTATAAAGGAGATATATGAATTCTTACAATTTTTTATGGATATCACTTCCTTTTCTAATTCTGCTCCAATTCAATTCTATTAGCAATAAATGATTTCATTTTTTTGCTAATATTTTAATTTAAGTGCTCTTTTTTCTTTTATTGATGTTATTTATAGTTTTTTTAATTGAAATTCTTTTTAT
>SUPS01000192.1 GCA_005191415.1 Candidatus Helarchaeota ASGARD archaeon Hel_GB_A | reverse complement strand
GGAAACCTGCGTATCTTTTACCGAAGGATGTACCGAACAGATATGTCAAAAAGAAAAATTAATCAATAGCGTCGTTAATTTCTCTTCAAATTGATACTATATCTCAATTTTCACAAAGATAAATTTCATTGTCTATAAACGCCATATTTCATCCCTGCATCAATCATTGCCTTCACGTTTTCTGGCTTGGCTTCGTCTGGTATAGCTAAAGCGGCACCGAGAATGAATCCACCATCGACACCTATTTTTTCTATTAATTCAATACAATATTTTTCGATTTGTTTTGGAGATCCAACCGTTAATAGGCTATGGGGCACATTTCCCATGATACATATGTGATCACCCAGAATTTCTTTAGCTTTGACAATGTCCGTAAGATCACAATTGAAGACGACTTTTCCTGGTCCCGGTAACTTTCTGATAATTGGTAATAAATGCGTAACATCTTGTTCAAATGATAAAATCGGGATCAAATTCGCATCCACTAATCCTCTTACAACATAATTTAAACTCGGAAAGGCAATTTCTTCAAATTGCTTCGGATTTAACATAAAAGCGCGCTCACAAACGAAAAAAACGCCCTGGCGCATATTTTCTTTTTTAGATTTGTAATGTTCAAAAATTTCGAAATTGTATGCCTCTGGAAAGTGAAGTTCTCTTTTAAATAATTTCGCTGACTGGAGTGCCATATTTAATAAGGTTCGCGCAAGTTTGTCACAAATTCTCCTTACCTCTTCAGGATATTTCCGTACATCAAGGCTAACACCTCTCAACCCGCGTAACAATAATGATACCATATCAAATGGTTGCATAGTAAAACTTCCTAATAGCATAGGAACGCCCAATGATTCTGCTCTATCCAAATTGTGTAAAATTCGTGAAATGTATCCGAATGCGTAACGCATTGTTTTAAACATGGAAACTCCTTTTGCAGGATGCTCTGAAGCAAGGTCTGTGAGTTCAGGCAGAATTTTTTCTTTAAAATAGTTCAATCCGAATTCATTGTACGCATTTGGTTCTAAAAGCTCTCGTTCCACAAATTGATAACCTACATTCGGCTCTAAATCACGACCCGGGATTTTAATAAATCTTAACCCTGCCGCTTCCACTAATTTTCCTATTTGAAAAAAGAATGAAGGAAAATATGCTTCTCCGGGGAAATCCCTAACGAATTTAAAGAAGGCATCTTCATTTTTTCGTGGATCATACAAAAATTCTTCTATAGTATAGCCCGAATAGAGCGCAGGAAAGGCTAAACTGCAGGCAAGTGAAATTGGAACCCGATCTGGAATCTTCAATTCCACTGCCATTAGTATTCGCTTAATCCGTTCAAAAAGTAGATCTTTATTGGCATTGAAAGCTTTCTTTTCTTTAAATCGGAAAGCCCGTTTTACTTGGTGGAGTCCCCTCAGAATTCTTATGCCAAAATTCGTAAGTTTAGATGGATGAACCATTTCATCCAATGCTTTAGCTATAAATGGCATGGATAATTGTAACTTATTACAATATAAATGACTATCTTTCAATGGATGTTATTCTATGAAAGCCAAGTTTAGAAAAAGGATAATCACATTGAAAGAATTCCTCTCCACTTTACCTAAGTATATCTACACACGTTTTATAAAACTTCAATCGGGACAAGAAATCGACGCGCAATTAAGTGAGAAAATTAAATTAGAAATTTCTCAATTGAATGAATGTAAGTTATGTTACTATAGTCACTCAATTATTGCCGAATACCTAGGCGTTGAAAAATCTGACCTGGAAAAACTCGATAATCTTGATGAGGACGCATTTCATAGCAAAGAATGGCAAGCTCTGAATTTTGCGAGACTCTATCTTTATCAGCTCAATGGTATCGATCCCCCTGAAGACATGGAGGCTGTCTTGAAAGCTCTTAAAAGAGAATTCCATAACTCACAAATTGAAACCATTAAAGATATTGTTTTTATCATGAATTTTAATAATCGCACTGGCAATACTCTTGAAATGTTTATTTCGAGATTGTCTGGGCGAGTTGAACCTGCCAAAGAAAGTTCTTTCTTTAGTGAACTGGTCATTACCTTATTTTTCTCTTTATTTGCAATTCCACGCACAATTCAGGTCCTTTCACTGAAATTAATGACGAAACTTCGAAGAAAGTGAATTTTTTTTACTATTTTTGAAAAAGATGAAGAAATGAAAGATTTTAGAATCCTTTTGGAAATTTATGCGAATCATTTGGAAAATTTTTCATAGCAGACAATTTTTTCGAGGGGTTTTCGTTCTGCAGGAAGTCGAAATGCCCGTTCAGGTGGATCAATGGGATAGCCAAGGGGAGTCATGGTTACAATCCTCCACTTCTTTGGGATTTCTAGTAATTCTTTTATATTCTGCTCCACCGCCTCAGGGACAGTTGGGTATTGCGCACTAAAACATGTCCCTAATCCACGTGCCCAGGCTTCAAGCATTAGGTTCTGAATAGCCAAAGCGCAATCTAAAAACCACCAGCGCGATTTACGCGAATCTCCAAGCACTACAATAAGCACAGGCGCATTCGCAATGAATTTCTGATATTTTTTATAGGGTATGTATTCTAAAATATTCTCCATTGTCTGTTTATTCTTAATAACAATAAACTTCCATGGTTGAAAATTCTCGCCGCTTGGTGCCCAGCGTGCAGCTTCAAGAACTGCATTTATGTCTTCATCTGAGACCATATCCGGTTTAAATCGGCGAGTACTCCGCCGCGACTTGATGATTTCTAAAATACTAGTTTTCTTTTCCATTTTAATCCACCTTGATTTTTTCGCTTAGTTTAACAGATAGGAAAATCTATTTAAAAATGTATTATTAAATGATGATAGAGTAGAAATTTTGTAAAAAGTCAAGCAGGATGGCAAGTGAAATATGTCTAATGCGCACCAAGACAAGAAAATTGAGAAAATTTTAATCCTTGGGCTGGATAATAGCGGAAAAACTTCAATTCTCTTAACATTACAAAAAGAAGTGAATTTATTATCGTTCTATTCGCTAAAACCAACTCACGGCATCAATATCGTGACTATTGAGGATGAAAATGCTAATACGAAATATAGTATATGGGAGTTTGGGGGGCAAAAACAATACCGAGAGGACTATCTAAAAAATTTACAACGGTATACGCAAGAAGCTACCAAAATTATTTATGTTATTGATGTCCAGGATATTAACCGCTACGACTTAGCATTAGACTATTTCAAATCAATTTTTGAATTACTTGATTTAAAAAAAGATAACATTCAACTTTCAATTTTCTTGCATAAATTTGATCCTCACTTAGAAAATAATGAGGAATTCTCCTACAAGAAAATTTCTTCACGGTTACTCAATAAAATTAGTGCAATCATTCCCCCTGGTTATAGTTATAGTATTTTTAAAACCACAATTTATACAGTTTTTCAAAAAACGCTCCTCGAATCTGTTTAGATTTTTAATGATAAAATTCAAAAGAAAGAAGTTTTGGCAAAATGATTGAGATAACAGGCGTCTGGATTATCGATAAAAATGGTGAATTACTTTTCAGCTATGAACTTCTTTATCCAGGTTCGAAAAATCTCGATAATGCCTTATTTTCTGGGTTGATTGTCACTCTACAACGATTTATTGCAGAACTCGGTGAAAAAGATGCTGAACGAATTGAAATGGGTGATTCTAAAATCTTCATCTCAAAAGATAAGGATACTGATATCATTTTTATCATCCGAAGCATGTTAAGCGCAAATAATAGAAAAGTTACTAAAGTACTTAACAAAATTCAGAAAAAATTCATTCAAAGCTTTAAACCTTACTTTTCCAAATACTCCCCCGCCGATTTGAAACTCTATATCCACAATATTTTCAAGACTTACTTGGAATCTATCTTGAACGTTTCTCTAAGCGAGCGAATGGATGCGTTTTTAGGAAATCCATAATCTTACTATTGCAAAATTGGTGGGGCGGAAAATAATTTCGTTTATTCAAGAAATAACTGAGTCTTTGTATTGGATTCAAGGGGAAAATAATGCTACTTTTCCATATTGTCATACTTATCTGTATAATGAAGATGTCTTAATCGTCTTTGATCCTAACTGCGGAAAAAATCGTCTAAAAAAAGGGCTAGCCCAACTCGGAAAAACTTTGTCGGATATCGATTTTGTAATTAATTCGCATTTTCATATCGACCATATCGGGACCAATTACCTTATAAAGAAGAAATCGGCTGCGAAATTCTTAATCCATGAAGCGGACCGAATCGCCGTTGAAAACTTTGATGCGTATGTCGCCCGATATGGCATGGATAGACAGCTTGAGCCTCAGTGGCGTGCAACTTTAAAGATGCTCGGTTATAAAGAAATGACTCCTGATCAAACTTTCAATGAAGATGAATTGTTACCAGGAAATTTTCAGGTAGTCCATACTCCAGGGCATTCACCAGGACATAGTTGCTTTCTCAAATCACAAATCCTTCTTTCGGGTGATATCGACTTGACCTCCCCGTGGGTGGGGAACTTGTCTAGTAATGTTGCTGATTACTTAAATTCTCTTAAAAAATTAAAAAAATTAAAATTGAACATGATACTACCTTCTCATGGGGTTCCCATTTTCGATAATATTCCTCATGCACTTGATAAATTTTATCAGCGGTTCCTTGACCGCGAAGAAAAGATTTATAATCTATTGCCAAATCATCCTGTTACTTTAGACGAACTTACGAAACGATTATTCCGATCATACTCAAAAAATCAACAAAAACAGCTGGAACGCCGTCAGGCATTTTTCACCTTTCATTTTGGGAAAATTTCCTGTTTGAATTTCTTGCAACATCTAGAGTTAAATGGAAAAGTCAAAAAGATCATTCTGAAAAATGAAGAATATTGGGAAAAAATTGAATGACTTTTATAAAGGTTTAGATTCAAATTGTAAATTATGGCTGATCCGTTCTTTCAAATGGCAATTCAGCAAGCCGCAGTTCTCTCCGTTATAATTCCTTTTCTAAGTTTTTTCCAATATAAATTGGCAGGACGAGGTTTAGAAGAAAAAGAGATACGAAGAAAAGTTGGAATTACGGTTCTTGAATTCCGATTTCTTGCTGGTTTTAGCATGGGTTGGTTTGATCATATTTTTATGATTCTCGGAGGCTTTCATCCTGGTTTTTTACCATGGGCATATTGGTATGTCTCTGTCGTATATACTGCAATTATCATGTGTATTCCTTCGAATCTGAAACCAAAATGGCGCAAATCATTTATTCTGATTTGGTTAATCGGGATAATCTCATTCTCGACTTTTATGGAAATTAATACCCGTTTAATTCTTTTTGGAGACTTCTTGTATCCTGCTGGTTGGACTCCTCTTACCACCTTCCTCTTCTATGTAGATGTTCATGTTTTAGGCACTTTTATTGCCACCCTGCACTGGGATTCTCGTTTCTCAATAGGCAAAAATACCAAAGGCAAAAAAAATAATTAAGTTTAAGATGAATCCTTAACCTCGTGCGAATTAGGTTCGATTCGTTTCCGAAACCATGTTGGAAGGATATAGCCCAAATAAAACAAAAAGCTACTTATAAGTGCTGTAATCCATGCAAATGAGATAAAGATAGAATAACCAGAACTACTAGGATCTAGCATAATTAGGATTGCATCCAATAGAAAGAATATGAAGACTAGTATATTCCCTATAAAACCCCACGCTATCGCTTGAAATCCTCTGCGATGGAGTTTATGAGTAGTTCTTCCCGCCTCTCTGAATGCGAAATACGCCAGCAGAATATAAACCAATGTATTATATAGCAAATACAGTCCTAAAACAATTACTCGCGTACTCGCTGGGTCACTCGGCTCAGGATCGACACCCCAATAATTAGCTGGAAGGAAAAGTAATGCGCCTATTATAAGACCGCTTATTAAAAAAGGTATTATTTTTCGTTGGTTCTTATCTAAGAAAATTTGGATAGAAAACGCAATCAAAAAGATATCATATGGAATGACTAAGCAATATCCAATAGGCAAGCTTAATGTATAATATGTTGGACTATAAACGTTCATATAACTCATTTCTATCCATGAAAGAAACCAACTAAAAAGCCCGGTAAAAGCAACAAACGCAGCGAACGCTATAGAAAAAAGTGCTATCGACAAATACAAGGTAGCAATTGTCCTACGTTCACGCCATTTTCGAAAAACAATTATTGCAATGAGAAAAACGGCGATAAAAGTAACAAATTCAAATAACATCGCTGGAAAATGCGCGCCAAATATGAAAATATCATTTTTTACCGCCATCTATTTAAACCTAATTTCATTTATTAGACTATAAATGCTTTAATTATTATTTAAATAAACCAGCAAAATTTACCTCTCACAATAGAGAAATTCTCTCCAAAAAAGAATTGAATCATCGAAATGTATCATTTGAGATGAAAAGATGCGTGCAATTGATGAAATTTGGATCATAAAGTCTGGCGGACTTACGATCTTTAATCTATCTAAAGATGCCAATATCGATCCTCTCCTCGTAGGCGGATTCTTTTCCGCAATAGAAACCATAGCGGCACAATTAGGGGAAAAGAAGTTAAAAGTCATTTTACTTGGTAACTCAAAGATCACAATTTACCATGGACGAGATGGACTTCTTTTTATAAGTCGGTCATCAAGAAAAGTCAAAGATAAAACAATTCAAAAATATCTAAAGATCGTGGAAACAAAATTTTTTGAGCGTTATGGCAATATTCTCAAAGAAGAAATTTCCAATAGCGATCTTTTCAAGGATTTTGGGAATGTTATTGACGCGATTTTTGAAGATACGCCGCGAAAACGCGCTGAGAAAGCGCTTTGGTAACACTTTAAATTCTTTCTAGTCACGGAATTAATTTCCATTCTACAAATTTATCTACTAGCTGCTTAATGTAGTCTTTAATTACTTCAAAAACTTGATGATAAGCCTGTATTTCATCGCCCCATGGATCTGGAATATTATGTTCTTTTCCGGTTGCTAAAAGTGAGAGAGTGGTGGCTTTCGACCTATATTTTTTTGGTATTAACCGGATATGTGTCTTCTCCATCCCTATAATAAGATCTGCCTCTTCTAATAGTTCAGGGTACTGTTTTACATTACGCGGATAAAATTGCAATATTCGTTCTGGTGGGACACCTTCTTGAATCAGCAAATCTTTTGTAATATCCATAATTACTTGATTAAAATAGGTTGTCGCTCCCGAAATGGCTTTAATCCGAGTCGGTCCAAACCTTTTCTTCAATTCCAATTCAAGCAACATCTCTGCCATAGGGCTCCGAACAATATTTCCGGAGCATAAGAAAAGCACCACGATTTTATCTTTCTGCCGCAATTGTGCTAATAACTCGTCCATTTTAGATATACACTCCTCAATTAGATGTATTATTTTTACTTAATTTTCTTCAGGATATATAAGATAATGACCGATAATACAATTGATATAGTAACGAAAAGGGCGCCCCAGTCCCAGGCGAATCCTTCGAATGCATAGAATAATGTGATCATAGAAGCTACCAGTTCTACGATGAATACGATCTGTAAATTCCGTAAGAAAATATTTTCGGATTCATTAACTTTAACTGAAATGACATCTCGCTCCCTGTCGAGTGATTCTTCAATTTCTTCAATGATGTGTTCAAGACTGTCAAGAAAATCAAATCCATGAAGCGAATCAATCATTTGTCGAAATAATTTCGTTTTAAATACACTAGTAAATATCAAGCGGGGTGTCCGAGTGATTTGTAGATCGTAATTTATCTCTAAGACAATCCCATTTATTTCTTCCTCAATGGTTTCTAATCTCCGTATTAAGCTTTTTACTTTACTTTACTTTGCACCATGACCGGAGTAAAGTAAAGGCAGGAATCGCTCAATTCCGAAAACGACACCGCCTGCAGTCCGCTACATGGCATACCCGGCAGGACCGCCCGCTAGGAATCCACCAAC
>SUPS01000191.1:5459-7963 GCA_005191415.1 Candidatus Helarchaeota ASGARD archaeon Hel_GB_A | reverse complement strand
GTATTCACCTTTCTGAGGAATCTGAAAATAAACATAGTGATAAAGAAATCTGGGAATCAACAATTTTTACTTTCATTTTCAAATTTGGGTGCGCACTTAGCTTTCTCATACCTGTTTTGTTATTTGAACTTTCAATGGCTATTTATATCAGTGTCATATATGGATTAATCTTACTAGGTCTTCTCAGCTTTTATAACGCAAGAAAACAAAAATCAAAAGCGTGGAAAGCTGTTGTAGAACATTTGATCATTGCGATTATTGTTATAGTTTTAACACATTTTATTGGTGATTGGATTGCATTAACTTTTGGTTAAAAATTTTCGTGATTAAAAAAATAAATTCATAATATGAGCGGGGAAGTAAGGGCGTAAGTAATACAACGGCGATCATATTTTCGATATTTTTTCTTCTGTTGGGAATTATTATATCTCGAATAATTGGGATCAACTTTTTGAATCAGAGACTTTTCTAATAATTTCTTCATAGCAAAACCTACAGTGCGCTCAGGCATTAACGTTTCTTGAATTATTTGTTTTCGATTCAAGGGACCTTTTGTCCTTAATAAAAATAGAATAAATTTTGCAGATGGGGGTAAACCAAAAATTTCACGTTTAAGATGAAATCGAGTTTCTGGAAAATCTGTATTTAATTTCCTGTTGATTGTATGTGAAAGAATCCCAATATTAGTATTAATTGCCCTTGTTTCTGATATAAGAACCATTTCTTACCACATTTTCCGTTTTCTTATCTATTTTTTATCTATTAAATTTCATGGCTCTAAATAATGAGCTCATAACAAAAAAAATGATTTTTTTTGGTATTTAGCAATCTTTTCTCTCGTTTTTATATTTTTATTCTAATTCTTTATAGCAGAACCACCAATCATAGCAATTTTCCATATTCGTTCGCTCTTTCGCTGTTTTTAAATCTCCAGCAGGTGGTAATATTACTTTATCTCCAATTAACTCATTATTGGGCCAATTTGCAGGCATTGCAACCTTATTTTTATCTGCTATTTGCATGCCCTTAACAATTCTTAGTATTTCGTCCATATTACGCCCCAATTCTTGTGGATAATACAGAATAATTCTAATTACTCCATCTGAATCAACGACAAAAACAGCTCTAACTGTATTTGTCCCCTTTTGAGGATGAATCATCCCTAATTTAGTTGCCACAGTTCCATGATCCGCAATAATTGGAAATGTTATCTCCACATCCAAGGTGTTTTTAATCCATTCAACCCATTTAATATGTGAAAAAACTTGGTCTAAAGAAAGTCCAATCAATTCACAATTTAATTTTCTAAATTCTTCATGTCTTTTAGCAAAGGCAACAAACTCTGTTGTACAAACTGGTGTAAAATCGGCTGGATGGCTAAATAATACGAACCATTTACCAGAAAAATGTTTTGGCAACTTTAGTTTTCCCATTGTGGTTTTAACTTCCATTTCAGGAAATTTTTCACCTATTAGAGGAATCCCTTTATTGTTATCCAATAGTTTCTACCTCCGTTTAAAAACAAATTTTTGTTATGTTTTAATAGATATTACTAACTAAAAATTGTTCCTATTTAAAACTTATGATTTTTTAGTAACTATTTTAAAGATCGATGGTATTGTATAAGTATTAATAAGTTAAAAGAAGGCTTTTGGTATCAATGGATATTCATCATCTTATCACAAAACTTCGTGAAAAAGGTCATAAAATAACCCCACAACGCTTAGCTATATGTGAATTAGTCCTCTCCAGCAAAGATCATCCAACAGCTGATCAAATTTACAAAAAATTGAAACAAAAATTTCCCACAATTAGTTTGGCTACAGTTTATCAAACATTACACCTTCTGAAAGATCTTGGGCTTTTATTAGAATTAGGATTTCCTGATTGTAGTGCAAGATTTGACCCAAATATTTCTCCACACATTCACATAATCTGTTTGAAATGCGGAAAAATAGAAGATTATGAAACCGAAAATCTTAAAGAACAATGGGCCAAAATTGTGAAAGATATTGGTGTTGAACCGATCATACAACGACTAGATCTCTATATCTACTGTGATAAATGTAAAAAAAATCAATGAATTAGGGAATTAAAATTAAAATTCGTGGAATATCCACGGACTTCCCGTAAAATACTAATGGAAATCTTCGAGAATCATTAAACTGCTAATCATTAAACCGCTTATGAACCTAAATTTTTGAGCTCTTGTATTTTTTCTTCATTCCATTTCTGTATAAGTTCTTTCGTGAACTCCAGTACTTTAAGAACTTGTCTATCCTTGATAGAATACATTTTACGAACTCCATCTTGACGAAAGGATAAAATACCGGCATTCACAAGCTTTGTTAAATGAATTGAAATTGTAGATTGTGTTTGAGAAAAAATAGGGTGAATCTCGCAAGCACATTTTTCCCCTTTTTCTAGGAACTCAATAATAGCTAAGCGCGTAGGATCGGCTAATACTTTAAAAAATTTGGCAAGTAATTTATTCAGTTCTGACA
>SUPS01000191.1:0-5449 GCA_005191415.1 Candidatus Helarchaeota ASGARD archaeon Hel_GB_A | reverse complement strand
TTATTAATTTAAATATTTAAATAGATAAATAATACAAAAATTTTAAGGTAACTACAAAATGGAAAATTGGAAAAAAATTATTTGGGCAAGTCTTATATTTGGGATTGTTGTTATAATTGTCGCAATTCTAGCCCCATGGGGGCTTCTATCGGCATCTGAATACCTTACAGAAATCCCTTGGTATCCAATGAGTTTATTCCATCCATATCCTACGTTACCAGAAGGAACAACAAAGGGGATGCTCTATTTTTCAGCTGAATATTGGTCTCACGCTTGGATTTGTATCTTAATCGGTTTTATCATTGCTGGAATTTTTACTGAATTTATCTCTAAGGAACGGATGTCAAGGTGGTTGAAGAGTAGTAGCTGGTATGGCTACATTCTTGCAGCTATTGCAGGAGCTTTTTTAGGTGTTTGTTCCTGTGCAATCTTACCCTTATTTGCAAGTTTAAAACGAAAAGGGGCTGGTTTAGGACCTGCCATAACTTTTCTGATAGCTGGACCTGCAATAAATCCCATTGGTTTCTTATTAACCATGAATCAACTTGGATTGGGAATGGGGATCTCGAGAATAATTGGTGCTTTTATCATGGCTATAGCTGTTGGCATCATTATGGACCTGATTTTTAAGGAAAAACCCGAAACCGCTGTACTATCCTCCCCTGGATCACAACCTGGCAAAATTTCCTCCGATAAAGGTGAAAAGATTCTTGTTAAGCGACGAGTTAGACGCCCTTTCATTCCTTTAAAGACCCGTTTTAGTCGAGCATTACGATATTCATGGGATTATACTAAAGAATTACTTTGGATCATCATCATTGGCGTATTCATCGCAGGTTTGGTCAATGGATTGGTACCACAATCCTGGATAACAGAAACCATGGGCACAAGCGGTTGGATTGGATATCCTATAGCTGGATTTATAGGGATTCCTACTTTCATTGTTCCGCCTAATGAAATTGCAATTGGTTCTGCCTTAACAAGCCTCGGCGCGGCCCCTGGGATTATTTTAACTTTATTATTGGCAGGGCCGACTGTAAGTATTGCATCTATCTATGTAGTTCGCCAAGTTATTTCAGATAAAAAAACCTTAACCTATGTAGTCGGAGTTTTTCTCATAGCAATTGCTTTGGGTATTCTTTTATCACCACTTGTGGAATTATTACTGGTTGTCACGGGTATAGCAATTCCGACATGGCTGGGCAATTTGTACCATGATGTAGTGATCTATGGTTTATTGATAGGAACAATTATAGGAGCTTGGTATTTCCATAAAAAATCTCAAAAAAAGGTAAATGGAGGTAAGAGATAGATGGTTTTATTGGAATTTTTTTCGGGCGAACCTGTATGTGGAGAATGTGAGGTTTGCATGAACCTTGTTGATGAAATAGCCAAAGAGTATGGTGAGAAATTGCAGGTGGTAAAATATATTGGCCCCTCCGCACGTGAGAAATTTGAGGAATATCACATTCAACTCACCCCAGCTATCGTCATTGAGGAGACGACGATGATCATTGGAATCACACCGAGCAGGGAAACATTGAAAAGAGCTATTGATACGGAATTAGAATACGAATAGAAGGTGGAAAAATGAGTAAAACCGTTGAGATTATCATATTTGTAACGAAGCCACCTTGCACGGTCTGTAATCGGGCAGAAAAGGTGGCGAAAAAGGTTCAAAAAAAATTTGGCGAAGATAAAGTGAAGATCCGAACCCCATGGTGTTTGGATGAGGAAGCTAAAAAATATGACGTGAGTCTGGCACCCACCGTCGTTGTTGGAAATGAAATTATCGCCGAGGGTGAGGTCCCGTACCCCGAAGTACTAGAAGAGGTAATTAAAGAAAATCTAGAGGCAGATTAAAAATGAGTATTATGATTAAAATTATAGGACCTTATCCTCCATGTATCCGATGTCACCGCGTACGGCGGAACTTAAAGGCACTCCAAGCCAGCATGGAGATTCCTTTCGAATTTAAGCACATCTATGCTGGAGATGCGGAAGCTGAAAAATATGGAAAAATAGTGGAAGCTGAAATTTTTGCAGAGAAAATGGGGATTGATTTGAATTATCGAGAACTGTTTAAAAAACGAGATTTAAAAGCGATTGATGAAGCAATTGCCCCGTATGTGGAAATGGCGAAAGAGCAAGGAATCTTACTTACACCAGTAGTAGTGATAAATGATAAAATAAAGACTATGGGCAGAGTAGTCTCAAAAGAAGAGTTAGAAAAATTAATTCGCGAAGAGGCGAAGTTACATGAGTGATGAAAAAGTGTATATTCTTCCCTGTAGTGGAATTGGAAAAGTATTTGGCAGCATCGGAAGAGAAGCTGCATATATTGTAGTTGATGAATTAGCAAAAGATAAGACGAAGCTTGAATGTCTTCCCTTAGTTGTAAAGGGCAAGAAGGAAATAATTGAAACTCTAAAAGCCAATAAAGTCATCGTGATAGATGGTTGCCCGATGCGCTGTTCGTATAATGATATAACTGAAGCCGTTGGTAAAGTTGATGCACAGTTCATGTCCACAGATATTGTGAAGGAACGCCGCGATTTAAAGCCAGAGAAACAAATTATCCCAATGGGCGAAAATGCTAAAAAGTTATCCCTCATACTTGCCGAGAAGATTGCATCAAAAGTGAATGAACTACTGGAAGAGAACCGAGGAGGCGATGAATGAGCTATGTCTGTAAAACCCAAAATTGGCATTATTGCCTGTAGTGGCGAAAATGAGATCGGTGGGACGTTGTCGCGGGCAGCAGCGCGAATTGTGGTAGAAAAATTACGCCCAGATAATACCGTAATCCTCTGCCAACCACTGTTCATGGCGGGCGGCTTGGAACGGCATGGCGGACAGGAGGAGCGAGATTTTGCAAAGACCCATCCCACCATTACGATCGAAGGCTGTCAGGAAGAATGTGCTAAAATCGCCGTTTCTAATTATAGCGGTCCTCCTGCGGCTACTATTCACGTGCAAGAGATTATGGAAAAATATCCCGAATTGCAGCCCGAATCCAAGCGAGAGTTAGGGGTGGCTGGGATGAAATTAGCAAAAAAGATCGCAGAAAAAATTGCACAAAAAGTGGATGAATTATATAATATTTGAGTAAAATTCATAATAAAGGTAAACATAAGATGTGAATGGAAAATGGTAACAATTGAGGAAAAAGAACATGAATACAAAATAACTATCGAAAAATTTCATATTCTTATCCCTAAAGATCTCCAGTACTCGAAAGATGACCTCTGGGTTAAGCTGCAGAATGACGAAGTCCTCCTTGGTATCACCGATTTTTTTCAACTCAACTTGGGCGATATCATGTTCGTGGAATTCGAAAAATCCAGTGGCGACCCAATTGAACGAGGAGATGAGTTTGGGTCCATTGAATCAATAAAATCAGTGCTTGACCTCATAGCCCCGTGCTCAGGGACTATTATTGAAATTAACTCTATACTTGAAAAAACTCCCGAACTCTTAAACCAAGACCCCTATGGCGATGCGTGGGTTTGCAAAATTCACCCCACTAACCTAACAGAGGAAATGAATGACTTACTGAATGCCACAACCTATGTCCAATTGATCAAAAATAAATATGAGGCGCATAAAGCAAGGGAGTCTCAGCAACGTGCCGCCTAAATTAAAGCAATTTTTCATCAAAATTCAGTAAAAGTGGAGCTAAAAAAATGAGTGTAAAAAGTCAGGACAATCAAATAAACGAGAGATTAAAAGTGGACATTTATGTTCCCCTGAATCAGTGTGCTTGTATGTATGAGCATTTTATAAACAGTGTGTTCTCCATATTGATGGAATACATGAAATACATCGAATTTGAAACCAAATCTTTAGATTCAGACGATACGAAGAAATTGAACCTTCATGGAAATTGTGTTGTTTTAGAGGGCACTAAAGTCATTACAGAACCGTATCGGCTGAAGAGGGAGCTCCCCAGCTTATTAAAATCGAAAGGTTTAATCTAAAATGAAGCGGATTATTTTCATTCCTTGTTCGGGCAGCGAATATAATGGAGAACTTGCACGTCATGTTGCAATTCAGCTGAATGAGGCCAGTGCCATTGCAGATAAGAGTTCAATGCTCTGCTTCACAATTTTTTTACGCAATTTTTTGTTAAAGGAACCCTCCTTTGAATTCATGAAGGCGGATCTCACATCCAACTACATCGTCCTGATCGATGGGTGCAGTGGAGCGTGCACCTTTAAAATTCTAAAACACTTCGAAATCACTCCCAATCTTGTGATAAATCTAAATAAACTTATTCCTAAACCAAAAATGAATCTCAATGACATTCAAGCGTTTAAAAATCGGCCGCGGATGAATGACTTAAGGCAAGAAGATATCAGCAAAGTCATAGATTATGTCTTCCTCCAACTCCAAGAAAAAAATATCATTGATTTGGATAATGTGCAATTAGATGAGAAGAACATAATTAAAATGAAAGCTGATTAAGGAAGGAGCAAATGCTAATTGGCATCCTTTCCGATGGGGAATATGGAGATAGAGCATTTGAGAATATTCGTCAAGTATTTCCGTGCAAATGGATTCTGCTTGAAGCAATCCCGCGGACTGTCATTTTAGATGAGTACGAATTGGATATTCCCGAATGTGATTTATATATTTCTTATTTGCGCCATCCGGACCAAGTTCTTGCACTTGCCGAATTGGGAAAGCCGACGCTGTTAGGCATAAACTTCGGGCTGGGGTTTTTGAAACAGGTGCAGAAAATCAATCCGAGAGTTCTGGCATTCCCTACCATGTGTTCAATTGAGCCAACAACAGGAATTCCTGAAATTGATGAATTTGCACGCCATTTTGGGCGTCCCATTTTCGAAGTAACATGTCATGACCATACAATTACAGAAGTAAAAGTTCTGCGGAGCTCGCCTTGCGGATCAACTCATGTTGCAGAAGCCTACCTTCCCCAAAAGAAAATTTCCCCTGCGCTCCTACAGGAATTTGCAATTCATGTTTGCCATGAATGCCGCGCACCCCGTTTTGGACATACCTGTGATAAGGAAATGTCAGGGTTGATCCACATCCGGGCTTTAATTGCGGGAATTACTCAATCGTCTCCGATAAACAATGAAGCGACTGCGAATTTCATTGCACAAGTTGAAAATGAATACCAAGAACGCCTTAAAAATAAAGCTGGCCAAAAGGGAACTAGATGGCCTTAAAGATAATAGAAGATACCCAGAACTACATCAAAAAATTGATGCAGGAGCTTGCTGCCTCTGATCCGCCCCCCTATAAAATTCGACAATTTCAAAATCGCCCCCGAATGAGTAATGTGTATTAAGAATTATTGTTAAAAAAAGAGGGATGAAATTGGTTTTTTCAGTTATTCTTCAAATTTTTTTCATTTATTTTTCATTTATTCTTCAAATTTACAACACAACATTATAACGTTTGCGATCATGCCATTCTTGTA
>SUPS01000190.1 GCA_005191415.1 Candidatus Helarchaeota ASGARD archaeon Hel_GB_A | reverse complement strand
ATAAAAATGATGTTTAAAGTACTAGAGCTGAAATAAAATTGAAATTGAGAAGAATATGAAGTATCTTCACCTGTATAATTATAAATAGTATTACTAAATTGAAGTTGGGCTGGTTTAGGATCATTTTGCGTCCTACTAAGGGACTGGAGCGGGATTGCACTCGTATAAATTTGATCATTAGGCTCTGTATTTTCCGTGTAATTTGAATCGAAGTTCAATATTCCAATAGTTGCCCCATCATCGATTATTTTACCCGTTGAAACATTAGCGACCGTAACTCCTTCATAAAGTAAATCATTTAAACTCCAAAATACAGGTGCATTAGTGAGCCCCTTCATCACTGAAACTTCCGAATGCCATTCTAGCGCAAGATTTGTCGCTAAATTTTTAGGCATATATGGAAATGCTTCATCAGTGCTAGAATTTTCGAGTTCTATTTCGTATGTTAAATAGGCGATATTGTTTTCAATAGTAAAATAAAAAATAAGATTAAAATCTACGGTAAAATTAATATCCCAATAAATAATATCATTACATTTCAGGGCATAAATTAATGATTCTTTCACCTCCCATTTAAGAAAGGTACCTATCTCCGTATTAACTTCAGAAAACCCTATAAATTGAAAATTACTCACTCCATAATTCCGTTCTGTTTCGGGATGGTTTTTTATCCAATCAACACTTCCCATAGGAATGATCGAAAAAATCAAATCATCAATATTTTCTAAGGTATATCCCGATTCTTCAAGCCAAGCTATCCATGTTTGACATTGATCTCCGTTTAAATCTTTGAAGAAATTTAATTGTTCAAGATTAAAACTCAGGGTAGTTTGCCTATTATTCTCAGAATTTTCGTATGTTATGCTTATTTGCAGATAACCTTGGAGTGGACCTTCAGTGCCTACAACTATTATATCCAAAAAGAGATTCTCATAAACAATTAGATGTTCTAACCCCATTTGTTCGCCCCATTCGAGCCTCACCTGTTTCTCACGGGAAATAATGTCATAATATTCTGTATTAGCATAAGAAGTAAGCGAGAAAAAGGGCATACAAATTGAGATAAGTAATCCTAAAATGAAATAATACGCCTTGCGCATATGTTTCGTAGATGACACCTTATACATAAGTTCTCAATTTGATGTGTAGAAATCTACCTTTAAATGTCTTTTTTTACTTTTCATGTTACATATATATTGAATTAAAATTCATATTGAAACAAAATGGCGTGTAATTATGACACGGGAAGAAGAAATACAAGAAGAGCTCGATGATTTTTTTGAAAATACTTGCATTAAAGATTTTGTATTAAACCAAAAGGATCCTCAATCTCTTTTTCGCGTGGAGAAAAAAACCCCAATCGGTATATGGTCGATTAAATCTGTTGAAATCGGTTATTTCATAGATATGGATGATAAGATTAATATTGGTATTTTAGATAAAGGTGATAAAACTGATTATCAAATAGTTCTCCAATTCCTCATTAAACGGGCTAAAAAGATTATGGGATAACAATTTTAATTTCTAATAAATTTTCATGAATGCGTCAATAATGGTTTGATTTACTATGAAAAGATTCCACAATATCTTGATTACGGGTGGGGCAGGCTTTATAGGCTCTCACCTTGCTGATAGATTAATTGAAAAGGGATACTCTGTGAAGGTTCTTGATAACCTTGAACCACAAGTACATGGATCTTCTCAAAAACCACCTTCTTACCTTCATAAACAAGTGGAATTTGTTCGAGGCGACATTCGAGAACGCGATGTGCTTCAAAGAGTGCTCGAAGGCATCGATGCTATTTATCATTTTGCAGCCAGTGTGGGTGTAGGGCAATCTATGTATCAAATTGAGAAATACATATCAGTCAATACTTTAGGAACTGCTCGGTTATTCGATATCATTATAAATCAGGAAACATCTATCCAAAAACTTATTGTGGCTTCATCCATGTCTATTTACGGGGAAGGAAAATATAATTGTCCAAACTGTGGTGTAATATATCCACATTTAAGAGATTTCCAATTATTGAAAGCAAAACAATGGGAACATATATGTCCATCTTGTGGGACAATTTTGGAACCGCTTCCCACCGATGAGCTAAAACCACTTTATCCTACTTCTATCTATGCTCAATCCAAGAGGCATCAAGAAGAGATGGCTATGCTCTTAGGACAGACTTACGGTCTACCCGTCGTGGCATTGAGATTTTTCAACGTATATGGTACCCGCCAAGCCCTCTCAAACCCTTATACTGGTGTCTGTGCCATCTTTTCAAGCAGATTAAAAAATAAAACCCCACCAAAAATATATGAAGATGGCTTACAAACCCGCGATTTTATCCATATCAAGGATCTCGTAACTGCAAATATATTAGCATTGGAAAAACAAGCGGCGAATTATGAAATTTTCAATGTCGGGACTGGCGTGCCAACATCTATTTTAGATATTGCCAAGTTTATGATTCAAATTATGCGTGTTCCTGTTACCCCTCAAATCCTGCAGCAATTCCGAAAAGGTGATATCCGTCATTGTTATGCTGACATCACCCGCATAAAAACCAAATTAGGATTTGACCCCAAAATAAAAGTTCAAGATGGCTTAAAAGATCTTATTAATTGGGTCAATACTTTACCATCTGTTGAAGATAAATTTTCTGTTGCCGAATCCGAACTTCAGAAACGAGGTTTAACTCTTGATTAAATAAGATTGTGATAAAATGATTCAAGAAAACTCATTTAAAAATTTTATATTTCATTCTTGTAATTATGATCTATGGGGTTGCATTATTCTGACCATAATTACCTTTCCTGTTGCATTATTTATCCCTACAGATGCCTTAGAATCTGGAAATATATTTCTAATTTTAGGAGGTGTCGTTCGCCTATTAATCGGACTAGTCTTTATCATTTTCTTGCCTGGTTATGCTCTATTTACTGTTATCTGGCCAGAAAGAAAGAAAGATGACTTTACTTGGCTTGGACTCTCTTTTGGGCTAAGCCTTGCTATAGTGCCTATTCTTGGTCTCATTTTAAATTTTACGCCATCTGGATTGACATTGGAATCGATCCTTATGAGTACCGCCATTTTTACGCTATTATTTCTATGTGGTGCCTTTGTTCGAAGATATTATGAATTAACTAAAAAAGAAAATCCCTAATTTTATTCGGATACAATAATTGAATCAAGCATATCATCCAATTTTGGGCGAGGGGCCCGTTCGCCTGGGGAAGCTGGACCAACGACTTTAATATCAGGCACATCATCTGATATCGTTCCTCCACTATGAGGGCGAGAGGTAGCTGGTAATCCCACAGGCAATTTATTTATTATTTGAGAGACTATTTCCGAGGAGATGGTTTTAATTTCTTCCGAAATTATATTCTTTATTTCAGAAACGATTGCACTGGTATCAATCATAGGTTTTTCTTTCGATCCTTCGCCTTGGTCTGATTTCAATTGTTGAATTCCCTCAATTAACACGGTTTTCAGTTCTTGTATTATATTATCCGTAAGATGGATTGATTGACCTGGCGCAGGAATCTGAATAACTTGTTGGGGAGGTTTTGGTTCGCTAACTCCTTGTAATCGCCGTTGAATATAATTTTTCAATATTTCAATTAAGTTCAAAATATGTGTAATTGATAAATTTCGCTGGGCTGCAAGTGTTTCGAGGTAGGTCCGAGCTGTATCTATTTTTTCCAAATCATTATTTTTAAAACCTTGAAGGAATAGAGCTCCCATTCCTCGGATATGTTTCATCTGTAAGGATTGCATGGTTTCTTCGACAATTCCTATTTTGTTACATAACAAGGCATCTACTATTTTCTGGAGCAACTCCAACTCTCTAACAAGTCCTCTCGAGAGATTAGCAGCTCGATCATGAAACTTTAGAGCGAGATCATATTGATTACTAAATTCATATACAGATGCTAATTGTTTACATGAAGTATAGAGGTAATAGGGTCCATATGGTGCATAATCATCTGCTGTTGGTTTAGCTTTTGTAATAATCTTTATGAGAGTTTGAATTAATTCATTATTTAGTTGTTGAATTTCACCAACATCATTATTAGCCCTTAAAATGGTTAAAGCGCCATTATAAAATTCTAAACCTTTGTCAAATGTCTGTCTATTACCTGTTTCTGCACCGTTTAAAAGTGATACCCGCATACCGTTTTGAAATCGCCTAACTGCCATTAAATAATTAGAATCTCCGCCTCCTTGCGTACTCGTGCTGATTTTCGGCTTTAGAACCTCTTCAAATTGCACTTCTAGGTTCGATAATTCTTGGAGGACGTTCTCAACTTCTGATTCCAACTTTGAGAATTCGTCTTCGTCCTCGTTTGACATTTTTTGCACTCCTATCGATGCCTAAAAATAATAAATTATTTCCCTCAATAAACGTTTTGTCAACGTATTCTTAAAAAAAAGATAATTAAATTAAACTTGGCTTTTGGCGATGAGTTCGAATCCTTCTGCATTTGAGAGGACGGGATCTTTTGGTATAACGGCTTTGTCACCTTCTGCAACTAATTTCCTTTTGATGATCTCCGAACGAATCTGATCTCCGAAAGTATAGGCTCCTCCGCCAGTTATTATATAGTATTCAACAAATGCATCTGGAGGCAGCGTTGCAATTAAGCGCATTACTTCATCAATGATGATTTTTGCAATTTGATTGGCATAATGGTTTTTCAGCTCGGTAATATCGTAATACTGCCCACCTATCATAACTTGATTCTTTCCTTTCATTATTGTAGTCATTAAATCAAAGGGCTTGATAATTGCCCCCGTTTTATCTTGTAAAGCTTTCGCCATACGACTAGTTAATGTATCCGTAGCTTCTACTAAGCTGCCAGATGCCGTTCGCATAGGACGTCCTTGATACATTGTCAGAATATCCGTTGAGCCATGCCCTATATCAATAATAACGGCATCTACGGCTGTTTCTTCTCCTTTATCTTTAAGAATCTTATAATACGTGCCATAAGGTTCTGGCATTACCAATGTTTTTAAGACATTTGCTCTAAAATTGAATTTTTCGTTAGTACTATCATTTCGGACGTTAATTTTCAATTCTCCTTTCAACATCCGGCTTAAATTCTTCATAACTTCCATTCCTGTCGCAACGGGCACACCAGTAGCAATGATAAATTCCTGTTCAGGACTCTCCATCAGAAGGGATAGTGCTGCCTTTACTGCAATAAATGTATCTTCAGCACTTTTCATTTGCCCTTCACTTGCAAGAGCTAATCGCACTTCACTCTGGAGACGAGCTAATTCCCCTACATACCACTCTGTATTTCCTTCCGTTAATACCAAATTCTTTTCAAGCGATTTATCCAAACTCATTCCTGTCCAGCCTGGGTTTGGCTCTCCGATGATACTCGGTATAAGAATTTTCTTCGTTCCACAACTGATTTTGATCGTACTCGTCCCCAGATCAATTCCAACATGGGTTACCATACTCTCACATCTCAAAAAATCTTCTTAATCTGTTCATCGCAATTAACGTTGAATATTTCTGTGAAGTTATTTTTGTATTGTCATTTGAAAATATATGTATTCTTCCTTTTTATAGAATAAAATAAATAACTTAGTTTTTCAAGAAAGAATAATTGTTGGATTTTAAGAAACGCAAAACTATTGGTGATAATAATAATTATTCCCATTGGCATTGATATCGGTGGTAGCGTTAAAATTTCAAGTGGGGCGGAAGAATTTAATATTCCTAGCATTATTGGCGCCCCCAATCCAGGTTGGAGTGGAATATCTCCTAATAAAGACTGGATTCGCAACTTAATTCTGATTGAAGAGAATGAATCCTTTTACATTGGTGAATTGGCTCGGCTTCAAAGTGAATTGAAAAGGCTTATTGTAGAAAAAGGTAGAGTCGAAAATTTAGATGATGTCTTCCGGATTATTAAAGCAGTAATTGCCCTCTTGAATCTTCAAGAAGGACAACAAATGGTTGTTGCTACGGGGGTTCCCATTTCAACAAACATTGATTTGATGAAGCAAATTAGTGCCACTTTAAAAGGAACACACAAGATCCATATTCGTAACGATGCTACTTCTCAAGAGAAACAGATCTCAATTCAAATTCTAAAAGCCTTAGTTATGCCCGAAGCCTATGGCAGCTATTATCATGTAGTTTCGGGATTTGAAGACCAGATTGCTAACGATGCTATCGTTGTTTCGCTCGACTATCTCACAGAAATATTAACCATTTACCAAGGCCGCCCTATGCGCCTAGCTTCTGGTAATTTGATGGATGCTTCACTCGCAGTCCTCGCGAATAAAATTGCCCTTACTCTCCAAAAAGCAACGAATCAAATCGTCAGCCCGCTCGCTATTCTCCCCAATCTTCAACAAAATCAGGACCATGTCAATGTCGGTGGCAAAATTTACGATATTTCTGAATCTAAAGAATACTTTATTCGAGAAATCGGACAACTTATTGCCGACCAATTAATAACGTTAATAAATCATCTTCCTCCAGATGCGGAGCTTAAACATTATATCATTACAGGTGAAGGTACCAAGATTTTTTGGAAAGAAATTGAATTACATTTGCTTGAAGAAGGCATTATTGAGGACCTCGATAAGATTGTTATCCCAGAAAATCCCATTTTCGCCAATGTTAAGGGGTTTGAAAATCTTGCTCGTAAGACATTAATGAGAGGGCTACCATAAAAACATGAAGGTGGTCTCTATGGCATCTGCAGAACATGTTTCAACTGAAATCAGCGCTTTAAAAAAGAAAGTTAAGGAGATAATTGCCGATGTTAATGCCTTAAAATCTCAATTAGAAAAACGAGAAATCTCCTTAGAAGAATTTAAATCAAAAAAAGAAATCCTCGAAAATGAACTACGAGGAATCCTCGAAAAAATTTCCCAATACAAAGAAAAAGGAACAAAAGAGACTAAACATGATGCTTTTATTGCCGAAGAAGCGAAAAGGTTAATGTTTGAATTCCAAACCGAATTCTCTGATTATATTTCTAAACCGAAAGTCTATCTTTCTGCAAGTCTCATTGATCATTTCATCTTTGAAGTTGATTTTACCAATTATCCTAATAAACCACTGCTTCGTACTCCTGATTCTCTACAAAAATTATTTACCGTTCCTTTCGAGACAAAGCTTTCAACTCTCAATAATTGGTCCCCACAAAATCCTCCCCATATTACCGAAATCTTTTATGAAATTGAAAATATTTTCGCCAAAATTTTCCAAAGTGAAAACCTAAATGAACCTGATCTGAACCTTCGCTATGCCCGAAAAGTCTTGCAACGCTGGAAACTCCTGACCGCTGCTGAATTCGAAAAAGAAATCCAAAATTTTCCAAAAGCTATTGAGCTCTACCAGCAAGTCGTTCAACTTAGCTACGATTTGGAAGATTTCGAACAAGCCAATAAATATGCTCGCATAATCGCCCAACTCAAAAAAAATTAAAAAAAAAAAAAAAAAAAAAACCTAAAAAAAGAAAAAACTACAAAAAAAAGGGCAAATAACTTAAATAAAAATGCAATATAAACTGATTTTATCTTTAACTTATGGGAAGTTTATCAAGCATGAATTTCAAGATATGATATTCTAAATCATAATCAATAAATTCTTTCCAGTTCCATTTCCCATTTAAAATTAGATCTCTTACAATTTCGGTTATCTCCTCTTGATATTTGAAGATTAATCCTTTTGAATTTGCATTCTTAATGAGCCATTCTGGTGTTATTGCACCAGATATACATTTCGACCAGAGTTCGGCACTTTCTTCTCTACATTGATGCTCTTCCCTTTTTTTAAAACAATCTACGATGATTATTTGCCCTGCCTCTTTAGATACTCTCGAAATTTCATTTATTGCCTTGACTTTATTCGTACAAAGATTAAATGAGGCATTTGATACAATCAAATCGAAGAAATTATTCGGAAATGGAATTTCCTCAAAACTACCTATTTTATA
>SUPS01000189.1:6178-8005 GCA_005191415.1 Candidatus Helarchaeota ASGARD archaeon Hel_GB_A | reverse complement strand
AAATTTAACCATGTAATTTTCAGGGATTGGGATTGCGATGGATGATTCTAAAAGTTCGATTCCAAAAAGCCCTAATTTAGGAGAATACGCAATTAAGATAATTTTATTTTCATTAGCAGTTTCTATATCAATAATATCAAACCAATCTTTTATGCCTTCGATTTTGAGAGAATTAAGTTTCCGAAATGCTCTGGTGAAAACAGGAAATGGTTCATAAAGTAATTTATTAATTTCGAAAATTTTCGCCATTATTTTATCATATTGTTCGAAATATTTTCCATCTAAATAATGGATAGCATCCATAAATTCGGAGAATTCCTTCGATGTTTTCGGTTCCCGGATACCTTGGATAAGGAAACATTTACGAATTTTTTCAATAAGATGGTTAGGAATCTCTTTTCTACCTAATTCTAGTTGGTATGTACTCAAGTGCCTCTCGATAAATTGTAAGAGCATAATCTGCCATTCCAAGGGCGTAGAATATGTCTCCAAATTCTTCAAGAATAAGGGGGGATTTTTGAGGATTTTTTTCCAAGAGATCCCTTATGGAATCAAGATTACTTATGGCATCTCGATAACTTCCAGAGAGGAATTGAACAATAGATTGCCCTAAAAGCCCCTTAAGCCAAATCTGTTCATCATTAAAATCTTTCGCTACTTCAATTACCAAGTTGTATTGCTCTATAGCTTCTTTCCAACGATTACTGAAGACAAAAATGAGAGCCGTTAGAAGCATAGCCATTAAGACTAAACTTTGTTTTTTGGCAATTAATCCAAACATTACGGTATTATCAAAAAACCGTTTAGCTTCAGGGATACCACCAATTTGCAAGCTATTTAATGCATGTAAGAAATTAGCACGAGCAAGTATTTCTGCAAGAAGAATTTCAGGAGCATTATAAGGTATAAATTTCGCTTTTTCAGAGAAATAGAGATTTGTTAGAATGCGTTCTACTTCTTTTAAGAGTTCTATTGCTTGGAATGTTTGATTTTGGCTAATAAGACGTTGTGCTTTCCTTAATAGTCTTAATTGTTCTTTAACTTTATCTAATAAAGGGCGAAAATATTCAATTGCTTCTCCTTGTCGTTTACTTAATTTTTCCCCTAACAAGACTCGCTTAGCAAGCCAAATTTCTTGTTGAATTCGTTCTTCTACGTTATCTTCGTCGAATTTTTCCGTAACTTCTTCTTGAAATGTCACCTTCTCTTCGGAAACATTAATAGCACGTTCAATCAACCAAGAAAGTTTTTGGTGAGGCGGATAGATGTCTTTTCTTTCGAGAACATATTCAATTTCCGCTTTTTGAACCTGCCTTCGTAATTTCAAAAAATACCTTTTTAGAAGGCGGTCCTGGAGATTATAAGCAACCTTTAAAATGAAGGCGCTACAGGATAAAACCTTAATTTTATTCTTCTCAGCAAACTCATTTAATTTAAAATCGTCTGTAACAAGATATCCCATTGTTTTAGGAGATTTCAATTTATTCGCAAGTATAATTAGAGATAAATCAGGATTTTGGGGAAGTTGATGGATATTGGGGGCTTTCTCTTTCAATTTTTGAATTTTCCCATTATCAACGGGGATAATCGACACACATTTTTGAAAAATTTTTGATTTTTCAGACGAATAATAAATACCTTTTATTTCTTTAAAAACCTGGTCTGAGATGTAGAAATTCCAATTTAATTTACTTTTGGCTTGTAAAAAATGTTTGAAAAAGTCGATTGTATTTATTTGTTGAATAGTAATAAAGAAATTTGCATCAAAAATATAATATTCTGCGTCTTTTGGTGGCTTTACTGCTTCGAGATCCATTGCATCAACTC
>SUPS01000189.1:0-5367 GCA_005191415.1 Candidatus Helarchaeota ASGARD archaeon Hel_GB_A | reverse complement strand
TTTTTTTGATTAATCATTCTTGCGGATGGATCATTAGTTTAAGGGAATTCTTCGCTTCATGTGCTAAATTAATTGCTTCGTTTAACTTAGCCAAGGGAAATCGATGCGAGATTAAGTTTAAGACATTGATACGTTTATGTAAAATTAGATCTAGTCCCATTTGATAATAATCGGGGGAAGATGAATAGGATCCTACAAAATCGAGTTCTTTTGAGTAAATTAAATTAGGATCAAGAGTAATAGTTCCCTTATCATAAGTTTCAGCAAAGAAGAGATAGTGACCACCTTTCGCAATTAAATCCAATCCTTGTTGATAGACTGATGAGATACCTACTGTATTGATTATAATATCGACACCTTGATTATCTGTCTTTTCCAAGATTATTTCTTTGAGATTCTCGATAGCAGGATTAATGGTATATTTAGCACCACTTTCTTTAGCTTTCTGGAGGCGATATTCCACTAAATCAGTCGAAAAAATGTCACCACTATTAAATGCTCGTGCAAGCTGAATAAAAATTAACCCAATAGGTCCTGAACCAATTACTAAAATGGTATCGCCTGGTCGTAAATTAACGCGCATTAAGCCTCTTAGACAACATGATAGAGGTTCCATAAAAGCAGCTTCATCAAAAGAAAGGCTTTCAGGTACTTTTAAGGTGGTATTATTGACATTCTCTCGTGGTACTCTCACATGAGTGGAGAATCCGCCAGGGTATAAATTTGTCTTGAGATATTGATCACAAAGTGAATCATGACCTTTTTGGCATAATTTGCAGACTCGGCAGCTTGCATGATGGGCTAAAGCTACATGATCGCCGGGGCTGAATTTTTTTACGTTTTCGCCGCATTTCAAGACAATCCCCGAGACCTCATGGCCTAATACAATGGGAGTTGGAACTGTTTTATGGATGGCTTTATGCACATCGGTCCCACACACCCCCACAGATTGAACTTCAACCAAAATTTCATCTTTCCCAATCTTTAAATAAATATCTTCGATTCTGAAATCATCTATGTCGTAATAAAATGCTGCTTTCACTTTAAGTCATCTCAATTTTCTTTACCATTAAACAAATTTCTTGGAGTTTTCCGGTTCATCTTTGTAGAATAGTAGAAATCCAGTATTCGTTGAGGAAAACCTGCTGATAATAATTCACCCCTAAGTTCTTCTAAAGATTTTCCTTGTTTCAAATATTTTCGATTCAATTTTTCAAGAGTTTCGATCCGCTCCCAAGGGAAAATTATCCAGAGCGTAGTTTCTTTTACGTAAAAATCAGGTCGAAATTTGGTCCATGGCTTAATATAGATAGTTGCAGTCCTGATGGAAGCACAATTCCGTTGTTTTAAATAATTTTGGACTTGAATTAAGCTGTTACCGGAATCCGAGACATCATCACAAACTAATACATTTTTCCCTTCAATATCAGTTGAAATAGTTTGAGTTATTACAGGAAATTCTTTTCGTTTCTGAATATCATCATAATAATCCACACAAATATTACAGACCGTGTGAATGTTTAGAAAATCAGATAATAATCTGGAAGGAAAGGCCCCGCCCCGCCATATACATACAATTATCTCAATCTTATTACGGAGCGGGGCGATTTTTTTGGCGAGTTCTATCAAATATTTTTCAATATTATCCCAGCTTGGAATTTCAAAGTCCATTTCCCATCCCCCATATTATTAATCAAATTAATTTCTTAATAGCCTCGTCTAGCCCATCCAACGAGAGGTAAAACATTGGGAAAATTTTGCTGATATACCAGATGGTACTATTTACGTACCAGTAGCGAGGTTGTACTGGGTTTAACCATACTGATTTTTCGAAATGATGTTTGAGCCGTTTAAGCCAAATAATCCCAGGGGTTGGATTATAGTTATAATAGTCAATAGAGCCTCCTCGGGCGAAAAGTTCGGAATGTGCCATGGAGGCATCGCCCACAATGATTAATTTATAATCTTTATCGTAGGTTCGGAGGACTTCCTGAGTAGCGATTGATTCGCGAAATGCCATATTTTTATAGAGGCGATCATAAATACAATTGTGAAAATAGAGATATTTGAAATCCTTAAAAGTCTTATTTAATTGATAAGCAGCAGAAAAGACTCGATTTACCAACATATAATAAGGATCCATACTCCCTCCTGCATCCATTAAGAGAAGGACCTTAGCCCGATTCTTTTTGGGCGGTCTCATGACAATTTCAAGTTCCCCTGCATTCTTGCAAGTTTTATCAATAGTTTCTTCGATATCTAATTCCTCTTCTAATCCAACGCGTTTCAAATTTCTTAATTTTTTGAGGGCAAGTTGAATTTGTCGGATATCCAGGACAATATCGGAACGATAATTGCGAAAATGACGGCGCATAGCGACTTGAATTGCACTATGGGAGCGTGTTCGCGATGCAAGACTAATCCCAGTAGGGTGTTCGCCTCCTTGACCAAAAGGAGAAGTCCCGCCTGTACCAATCCAGCGGTTCCCTCCGTTGTGGCGTTCCTTCTGCTCTTTCATTCGTTCTTCAAAAAGCCTTCTTAACTCTTCTAAAGTCAATCGTTCTAATGCGGCACGTTGGGCAGGAGTTAACATCCTTAAAAGTTCGCGAGGATTTTGCATCCATTTTTTTAACGCTTCACTGGGTTCCAATGGAATTTTAAAATTTGCTAATGCTTCTAAAAGGGTTTTTCTAAATTGCTCGAAATTGGCATTTTCTAAGAGCCGTAATCGTTCTTCAGGAGTAAGAAAATGGAGTATCTCAAAGGGATTTTGCAGCCATTCTTCAATAGCCTCTTGAAAGTCTAATGGGATTTCCATGTCCCGAAATGTTTCTAAAAAAGCCTCATCAAAATTATCGAAGTAATTAATTTTTTTGACAAGTAATGCGCGGGCAAGATAATAGAATTTCTTCGTGTTGCACGCGGCAAAATTTCGTTGGAGCGCTTCAATAAAGACTAACCACTCCGTTAGTGTGACCGGCACATTTCTTTTCCTGAGATTATAAAAGAATTTGGTAAAGACCATTAATGGCACGCATCAATGAAATAAATTTCAATAATAACTCCTTTCATCACTATAGCCCTTTTCTTTTGTGAGTAACTCATAGTCTTGTTCCTTTTTAATAAGTGTTCCAAGAAAGGGAATACCATCTGCAAGTTCTTTTTCAGTGATACCCGCCTTAATTAAGACACCAATCCAATCGATTAATTCACTGGTCGATGGTTTTTTCCGGAGATACTCCACCTTCCTGAGTTCATAAAATTTTTCCAGACATTGCCAAACTAGTTCTTTTCGTACATTCGGGTGATGAACATAGACAATCCGTTCCATTAGCTCCGGATCGGGGAACTCGATATAATGAAAAATACATCGGCGAAGGAAAGCATCTGGTAGCTCTTTCTCAGCATTGCTGGTAATAACAACTATTGGGCGGTGTTTTGCCTTAATTGTTTCACCGGTCTCATAGATATAGAAGGACATCTCATCCAATTCATTCAGTAAATCGTTTGGGAATTCAATATCTGCCTTATCGATTTCATCTATTAACAAAACTACCTGGGTTTCGGACGTGAAAGCTTCCCCTAATTTGCCTAAACGAATATAATTTTTGATATTAGAAACGTCTTTATCACCAAATCGGCTATCATAGAGACGTTGAACCGTATCATAGACGTACAGCCCATCTTTCGCTTTTGTTGTAGATTTAATGTTCCATACAATTAGTCGCTTCCCCAATCCTTTTGCAATACTATGTGCAAGAAGGGTTTTTCCAGTTCCAGGTTCACCTCGTATCAAGAGTGGGCGTTCCAATGCAATCGCAACATTCACGATATCTTTTAACTCAGGAGAGACTATATAATCGTCCGTTCCATTATATACTTCGAACTTTTCCGGCACAACTCTCACTTCATCAGCAATTATTTCTGATTTAAATAAAGATATTTCAATTCTTAAACGTTCTTTTACATGCGTTTATATCATTTTTTAGTAGAAATCTTGAGAAAAGTGGTAAATTCAAAGGCATAAAAAAATTAGATCTCAAAGAATTTATTCTTTTTTAGATAAGTTATTCGAGGATCATCAGGAGTTAATTTTTTACCTCGTTCATCCCCATCGAGACAATAGATATTAGAATCTGCGCCTAATGCAAAACCCATTGCTGGGAATTGATATTTTTCAATAAAATAGATTAAATCAGCGAGAGTAATCTGGTTTTTAATTTGAAAAGTAATTCTTGTACAACCTGGTTCGTGAGTAGTCGTTATATTAGATATTTTGAAGGACTTTGCAAAATATTCCAGATTTTTTTCCGCTTGGGAAGGATCTGAGAAAATAGATAATTTACTTTTTTTGTATTCAAAGCTAAAACCACCAATAGGCATAGTAACTTTAAAGGAAACGAGTTTTACCATGAGATATCCCCTAAATTTTAAGAATAATTTATCTCAAGTTTTGAGAACAAATTCCCAGGCGCACCAATATTCAGGGGGATGTGAATCGGGGGGGCATGTTATACAACGCGTTTCAATTCGGGGATCAATTGTTTTGGCGAAATTCGAATATTCAACAAGCCCAACTGGTTTACAAGGAAAATCGGGTAAATTTTTGCGCTTTCGTGCGGCTTGAACTCGGCAATTATTCATTCGGAAAATGCAACGTGTTTCCGAAACTTCGACGATTTCTTGAATATTAATAAAAGCATATAATCGAAATTGGAGGGCTTTAACAAGAGCAGGAATTCCACCATTTTTGGGAATTTTATGACGTTTCATAATACGTTGCGCTTCGATCACCGTAAATCTACGCCATGCCTCCACATCACAATCAATTGCTTCATTTATGCCAAACTTTTTTTCAACTGCCTGAAACCATAAGCCATCATGGGCGAGCCAATTTTTTGCGGCATCTTCAAGTAATCCAACCAGCTCTTCTTTCGTTAGATCTTTTAGTTGTGGGAACATGAATTAATCTAATTAAAGTCGAAATATAAAATTAATGAAATGAAGTAAATGAAAAAAAAGATAGGTTGAATTTTCTGAGATATTAGATTGGTGGATAGCTTTTCTTTTGTCTAAGAATCTCAATTCCAATTAATGGCAATATTGCAAGCAGTAGGAAGGCGAATGAGAAGCCTGGGATTCCGCCTTGTAGAGGTGGTAGATCAATTATGACTTTATAGATTTTATCCATATCCCATGATGTTATTACCAAATGTTCACCATTAAAGACTATCCCATATTCACCAAAGCTTGTTGGGGAAGTATAATTTTTGCCTGTTGGTTGGAAAGTTGTTGAATCCAATTGGACAATAATATTATCATCCCAATCAATTGCCCAGAATACCTTATTTTTTGAATCATAAGTCA
>SUPS01000188.1 GCA_005191415.1 Candidatus Helarchaeota ASGARD archaeon Hel_GB_A | reverse complement strand
CAAGATCTCGCAGGAAACTGGAAATATGTAAGCGGTAGTATTGATGTTAACAAAACCACGGACGAAACTACGGCTATTTCGGGATTTCTGTTTCCTCTTGTTCTTTTTAGCATATTTATTATTAGTAGGGTATCGTTTTGGAAAAGACGTACAAAATTTTAACCTAATTTCTTTTTTTTACAATGCTCTCAATTTCTTAAGAAAAAAAAGATTCAAATGGGGAGTTTCGAGGAAAAGACATAGATTCCTGAAGGTAATCTATATTGAGCAATGTTGTCATTGAACGATAAAAATTCTATCTCTTTCACTTCTTGAATAGGCTTGTCACTTTCGGTTACATCATCTGGAGAACCAGCAGGAATATGGACAGTAGCGGTTGTATTTGGTGGAATAATGACTTTAAGTTCAAATCTTTTTTCTTTTAAGCGCCACTCAACGGCAATCTTTCCATAAATGGAAATATAATGCCCTTTAGCCCAAGTTAGAGAGCCACCTGGTTGTGGTTTAATGAGAAAATGTTTGTAACCGGGTTGCGTTTCATCGGGATTGATGCCTAAAATAATCCGATAAATCCATTCACCAATAGATCCGAAGGCAAAATGGTTAAAAGAGGTCATTAATTTGCTTTGGAAGCCCCGTTCTGGGATATAGCTGTCCCAGCGCTCCCAAATGGTGGTTGCCCCTTGCTCAATCATATAGAACCAGGATGGAAATCTTTTACTGAGTAAAAGCGAGTAGGCTATATCATTATGCCCCCATTTAGTCAATTCTAACATCATAGGTAAGGTACTACAAAATCCTGTGGAGAGACGCATATCATATTTCTTAAGGGCTTCCAGTAAATATTCGACAGCCTTAGGTTTTAGTTCTTCTGGCAATAAATTGAAGTAAAGGGCAAAGGCATAAGTCGATTGGGTATTTCCTTTTATGCGTCCATCAGGCGTTACAAATTTCTTAATAAATGCGCCTTGAATTTTCTCTGCTAAGTTGGAGTAATATTTATAATCATCATAAAGAGCAAGAGCTTTGGCCATTTTAGCGAGTATTCGTGTGGAATTGGCAAAGTATGCGGTGGCAAATACATCTTTAGGCATGGCAGCACCTTTTTTAGGGTATCCTTCAACCTTAATTTTGTCACCGTTTAACCAATCACCATAACTAGTCAAAAAAAGGAAACCAGCATGCTTTTTCCAAAGTAAATTTCGGTTTTTATGATGAACATGATCGATGAATTTTTTAGCGGAACAATAATGAGTCCTAAGAATTTGTTTATCATTATAATTTAAATAAACGAGCCAGGGAATAATAAGGGCACAATCAGCCCAGCCAGGAGCATTTTTCGTCCAGGTTATGCCTAATTTCCGAGTTGGATTTGGAGCATAATCCGAATATTGCCCATCATGAAATTGGGCATCTCTAATATCTTGAAGCCATTTAGTATAAAAGGCAGCCATATCCATGTTGAAAATAGAAGTTTGGCAGAAAATTTGGGCGTCTCCCATCCAGCCTAACCGTTCATCCCGTTGCGGGCAATCCGTTGGGATGCTATGCAGATTATCCCGTTGTGTCCAGAGGATATTTTGCCATAATTTATTTAAAGTAGAATCAGATGATTCGAAGGAACCTACGAGCGGGGCATCCGAGCAAATTACACATCCAGTTATTAGATCAAGCGGTGGTTTTACCCCTTCTTTAAGTCCTGTCACTTCTACATATTGAAATCCATGGTAAGTAAAATGTGGATGGAACTCGCGTTCTTCAGAACCATCATAAATAAAGACATCGGTTGCTTTGGCAAATCGCAAGTTCTTTGTATATAAAGTCCCATCTGGTTTAAGCATCTCACCATGACGTAATTTAATCGGTTGTCCAGGATCACAGATGGAGGAATTAAGCCGTATCTTGCACCATCCAGCGATATTTTGCCCTAGATTGAAAATAAAAACGCCAGGAACTGGTTCAGAAATAGAAATAGGTTTTATTTCCTGTACAATTCGAATGGGTTCGTTCATCTGCGCAACAAGATTGGCTCTGATGGTTTCATCAACGGTTACCGATTGCCAAGCCGAATCATCGAACCCTGGCATATCCCAACCTGGTTGTTCTTTCCGCGCATCATAGATTTCCCCTAAGTAATGATCGGCTCGCCGAATCGGTCCATCTTTATAGATTTTCCAAGTATTATCAGAGATGATTTCTTCGCGCCGTCCATCCGCATGTTCAATAACCATTTGGAAGATGAAGCGTCGATCATTCCCCCAAATTCGGGATCCTGCAATAATTCCAGTATTTCCGATATACCATCCATCGGCAAGAACCGCCCCGATAACATTTTCCCCCTCTTGTAATAAATTAGTTACATCATAGGTCTGATACTGAACCCGTTTATGATAATCAGTCCACTCGGGGGCTAATATATGGTCGCCTACCCGTTTTCCATTAAGATATAATTCATATTCGCCTAAAGCAGTTACAAATACGATGGCCCTTTTAATTTTTTCTTTTAAATTGAATGATTTCCGAAGAAGCGGTGAGGGGTCAATATTTTTTTTCCGGAAAAATCTTCGGAGCTTTCGGAAGAGGAATCGTTTTTTTGGGGGACCAATCCATTTAGCTTTCCAATCGGTTGGAGAGAGTAATCCCATACTCCACATGGCAATATCGCTCCATTCCGAGGGATTACCATCGCCGTCCCAGACGCGAACTTTCCAAAAACAGACCATTTGTGATTTAAGTGGGGTTCCAGCATAAATAATGTGATTAGTTTGATCAGAATCCACCTTTTTACTATCCCAGAGATCCCCCCTATCATTTTTTAAGAGGTTTTCACTACTTGCCACTAGAATTTGATAGGCAGATTGCTTCTGATTACGTTCTTCTGATTCAAGAACCCAACTGAGGCGAGGTTCGAGGACATCAATACCTAAAGGATTAACAAGGTATTCACATCTAAGATAAATAGGTTTTATCATTCAAGACTTTCTCCTTTTTTAGTTAATCTAACTTTATTACTTTATGAGGAGGAATTCCTCTATATTCTCACATCTTTTAAGCTGTATGAAGCTATTTTTAAAGCTAATTCAGTTATTTTTTCCATGGATAAGCCATCTAAATATCCAGTTATGAAACCGCTATCAATTTTTTGGGACTATTTGCATTATTTACCTTAATTGGATGATTTTATGAAAGTTAAATCTTCATATTCGAAATTTTCTTTATTACGTCGTTTCCACTTTAATTTTGTCTGTAAAATGAGAGAAATATAGTGAGGAATAACTCGAAGGGCATAAAAGTTAGTTTTTAATATACGAGTAATTCGAGAAGACTTACCAAACATCAAAATATCCGAGGCGCGTTTCATGAATTTAGCCATTCGTTTAGATTGAATCGGATCATAGTACTTGAGGTTATAAAAATTCTTGGAAAGTATTTGGTCATTTGAGATAAGCTGAATCCTTATTTTCGGAGGATCTTGTAAATCACTTGAGAATTGATAGGAAAGGGCTTCTAATTGAATACATGTATTTTTCGGGACATCCACAATTCGTTCAATAGTTTTCAAGATGGTATTATCTTGTGTTAAAAATGTAAATTTCAATGTGCAATTCGAGAATTTTTCCGTTAAATCATTAATTAAGAAGACTTCTGCTTCAAAATTATTATTAACTAATTGTCCTTGCTTGTTTTTCTGGTTAAAATTTAAAGTTAAATCATAATTTAAGCTTATAAGAATCGGTTGGAATGCAGTTCTCACATATTCAAAGGAAAGTTTCTTTTCATAGTCATACTCAAAAATACACCAAGAAAGACAGGGCCAAGGAGAGTTGATCTGCCAAAAGGCACACCCCGCATTTTGCCAATTAAGTTTTCGCCGTCGATAATGTTCGATCGCTGTTTTGAGCCCAAGTCCCTGCGCCTGTTGTGTTGCAATAATAATACTTTGTAAATCATCGGAAGGCTGAAAGGGGAGTGCATATCGTTGAATACGTAATTTATGACCTTGGAAGAAAACCATACGGGGGGCTCGATAATTAATGGTGGAACTCCAGAAATATAATTCTTCAGGGGGGACATATTTCTCTAAAGTGGTGTAGTTTGGAAAGGAAGACAACCCAAATTCACTAACAAAGGGAAAATCATCATCCAAATATAAACTATAAGGGCCCATTCCGTGATGGACTTCATAATTATGATTATCTCCTCCTTCAGGAGAGGCTGGGATAAATATTCGTTCATCAAATGTTTCCACAGCTGCTTTTAAAATTTGTATAATATGAGAATTCGATTCTGAATGGAATTCATTCCCTCCGCACCAAAGCAAAAGAGATGGATGATTTCGAAGTGATTTAACCATCGATTCGGCTTCTTGTTTCCATACATTTAAATAATGTTTATTTTTTGGAAGTGGAGTTAGAAATATACAGGCAATTGGGAATTCTTGCCAGACCATCATACCTTCTTCATCACAAATTCGGTAAAAATCATCCTTTTCCTTTAGCCCGCCTCCCCATACACGTAGAAGATTGAGATTAGCCTCTCTAGCAAGTTGAATATTCTTTTTATAGCGTGTAGAATCAATCCGCCCAAAAAGCAAATCAGATGGAACCCAATTGCCACCTCGAATATATTCGCGTTCTCCATTTATCTCGAAAATCCAAGGATAGAACTCAGGATCTCTACCTTGAGAGAGGAGTTGAAATTTGCGAATCCCAAATGTTTCCTCAACTTCATCAAGAATAACATTGTTGTGTGCTAGCTGAATAGTACATTTGTAAAGATGGGGCTTCCCTCTATCCCATGGATACCAAAGCGCGGGATTTTCAATTTGAATTTCGGAAGTAAAAGTATTCATGCCGCGATCAAGCTCATAATTTAACTTTTTAACCAGAACCTCCGAGTTAAAATTTTTACCTTGAATTCTGAGAATAAGGGATACAGAACACGGATCATTATGATTCATAATAGAGAGTGTGATTTTAACTACGGCTAATTGAAGGTTATCTATCGAGGTCCTGATAAAGTAAGAATCAATATGAATTCGTTCCTTTATTTCCAGGAATACATCATCCCAAATTCCTGAGGGAATCAACTTAGGAGCCCAATCCCAGCCATAAGACATCTGGCATTTTACAACTTTAAATCTATTTGGAAAATTTTTCATCGCCGCTAATTTTATTAGGAGGGTATTTTCATTTTGAACCAATTTGGTAATATCAAAAACAATTTTTCCAAACATTCCTTCATGAGTTCCAAGTTTCGAGCCATTCAGCCAAAATTCAGATGCGTAATCAATGGCGTTGCAGACTAGATGAAGGATTTTGTTATTTCGTTCATTTGGGAGTAGTTCGAAATGTTTATGATACCACCACTCAAATTTATTGACCCATTGGGATTTTTGGTTATTTTTTCCATAATGAGGGTCTGCAATTTTTCCATTAGCCATAAGATCCAGGCGAATATTGCCTGGAACGGTAGCAGGTAGCCATTCTGTAAAAGAATATGTGCTAGATGTGAAAATCGCTTTATATCCCGTACCATCTTTAAACGATTGAAATCTCCAATCGGACCCATTCAAACTTTTTACAATTCGAGGCAATAATTTCACCAAAATGAAAAAGGTAATATACTCTCCATTGCTACTACCATATATTTTTGATAAAAATCAATCAATCTATGTTAATATTTATATCGCCTAGACGTAAATTGGAATCTTTAGGAGAAGAATCTAATGAAACAATTTAAGGTGGTTTTTACAGGACTGAGTAATGCAGGAAAAACGTCAATCTTGAAAGTACTGGATAAACAATTTCATAGACTAGCGAATATGGTTCCAACTAAAGGAGTGGAACGATCGTTATCTACTATCTTGGGATTTCCAGTGACCAAATGGGATCTTGGGGGACAAGAACAATATAGGCAAGAATACCTTTCTCCTAAGTCTAAAGCCTTACTAGAAGCAGATCTTTTGGTTTTTGTAGTGGATATTCAGGATTGGAACATATATGATAAGGCAATTGAGTTCTATAAAAGAGTTTTAGAAAGATTGAAGGAAAATAATGAGAATCCCTACATTCTTATTTGCTTTCATAAAGCAGATCCAGAAATTTACGAAAATTACAAGAAAAATATTAATGATTTAATCAAACTTTTTGATGAGGCTTCTAAAGGACTAGATTACAAATTTTTTATTACCTCTATCTATAATAGAAGATCAATTATTGAGGCATTTTCTTACGGGCTTGCTCAATTTCTCCCAAAAAAGAAATCGATGGATTATATTCTTAAAAATTTCATTACAGATGCACAACAATCTGGCGAAAAAGTGTCAGGAGTGATGCTTTGGGACCAGAATGCTTACTTCTTGAATATGGTTTTCAGCGATAATAAGACTGAAAACGCGAGTTTAACGGCATCAATGGGAATTCTGGATATCATTGAATCGTTTGAAGCAGCTGGATCATTTCAATCACTTAGCATGGAAGTGAATAATGAATATCAATTTTTAACAAAGAAAATTGGAAAATTATATACCATTATCGTAGGAAAAGGTCTCGATTTGGATAATGTTTGGCGGATTTACAATAAATATTACTTAGATAACTTAGAAGAAATTATCGAGAAAAAACTCGATTAAAAATTTAAGGCGCTAAATAGTTTATAAATGAATTAGAAAGCCTCTGGTATCCATTCAATGTGTTTAAGATAGGCTTCAATCCGCTCTATGAGCTGAAGATGGAATTCATCTTGATAAGGTGCGAGGCTTTCGAGCAATTCTTTTAGAAATTCGCGGGTTTCAATATCACGATGTTGCATTACGAGTTTATAATCGAGTAAGAGCGTAATCGTTTCTTGGTGTAATTCATTCATTTCTTTTTCTTTCTTAAGTTCCTCTTCTTTCGCGCTTAATTGTTTCTGTAAAGATAATACTTCGGATTTAAGTTTTTCAATTTCCATTTTTGATTCTAAGGAGGCTTTAAACCTTGCTAATGTTTCTTCACTTTTTATTTTTTCAGAAAGTTCTTTGATCATGCCTTGAAGGGTTTCTATCATGCTATTTTTGCTCTGGAGTTCTTCTCGTAATTGGTTACACTCAATTTGAAGGGCAGATTCTTTCCGTTCTGCCGCCAGAATTATGGCTAATTCATCTTCATTGACTTTAATTTCATTGTTAAGGATAGCATTGTATAAAGCAGGTAAAGTTTGAAGATATGTTTGTCCAATATTAGAAAGAACATCTCTAAAAGTGGTGGTGCGGGCATCAAACCGCTTCACAGGAAATTCAGAAAGCACCATTTTAGAGCCTAAAGGCAATATTTTAACGTAATCTTTTGGATTTTCATCCTTTTCAAGACAAAGAGAAATAACAAAATTAGGTGCAATGTAATATTGTGCTGTAATTAATCCAGAAAAAAAACTAACTACATTCAATTCTTTCAATTTCAATGTTATAACATTGGCATCTAGTCGTCGCATCCGATGAAGGCTTCCAATTCGCATTACTTCTTCTTCGGTCAATTCAAAGTCAGCAGGGTATTTATGAATTAAAAAGAACCCTTCCTTATTAGTCCAGCCAATTAGACATATTCCCCGTGGCATAAAGATAATTCATTAATGCTATTATAAATAGATTTGGATTTTTAAGTTAGAAAAACCATTTATTGAAGATTCTTACAATTAAAAAAAAGGATTATTGGTTGGATTTTGATAAATATAACAAATATTGTAAATAAATAAGGGGTTTAGCATTTAATTCTATGTTTTCGTCTATGAAAAGAAAAAATTACTTAAATAAGTCAAATATTGATAAACTTGTATATCAAAAAACTTTAATTCCTTGATTTATGTAGCGGATTTTTCAAATTCATGATTGAGGCGCCCAATTGTACCGCATTTTGGGCAGTAAAAGATGGAGAGCGAGGCAGATTCTTCTTGTTCCCATTTATAACCACAAACTTTACAAATTATTTCCATGGGAACCACCTCAGTACTTTATTTATGGGTGGAGATTATATC
>SUPS01000187.1 GCA_005191415.1 Candidatus Helarchaeota ASGARD archaeon Hel_GB_A | reverse complement strand
ATGTAATTCTTTCTCCAATTTTTTAACATTTTTTTCTTTCTCTTTTAAATTAGATTTTAATTTTTCAATCTCATCTTTATTCTTTTTAATTTCGGATTTAAGTTTTTCAATGTCATTTTGACTCTTTTCCAATTCATTTTTCTGTTTTTTATTCATAGATTGTAGATTTTTAATTTCATCTTCATTCTTTTTTAGAATTGAAAGTACCTGATTTCGTTCTTCCTCGGATAATTTCTCTTTTAATAACTCTGCTATGTTTTTAGTGTCTAAACTTTCAATTTTAGGAGCACTAGGCTCCTTTATTTCTGATGCGGATTTTAACGCTTCTATTTTTGTATTTAAATCTGAAATTTCTCTTTTTAAGATAGTGATGGTTTTATCTTTTGTTTCAAGCATTTTTTCATATTTTTCTACTTCTGGCGGGACTTCCTTTTTAGATATTAATTCTTGAATTTCCTTATTCCGTTTTTCTAACTCTAATTTCAACTCTTTTATAGTATTTTGATAAAGATCAACACCCGCCTCAATATGATCAACATGTTTTGTTAGTTCATCGATTTTTTCATCTTTTTTTTCTATATCAATCTTCATGTCTTCTATAATCTTTTCTAATTCTGAGATTTTGTTATTTAATTCTTGAACCTCAACTTCTTTTTTATCATAGGAGAGTTGTAATTCATTTATTTTTTCTTCTTGTTCTTTTATTTGAGCATTTAAGTCCGTAATTGTGTTATTCAAATCTGTAATAGTTTTATCTTTTTCCTGTATAATATTTTGTGCAGTTCTAATACTTTCTGTAGCTTCTCCAACTTGAGTTGCAGTTTCTTCAAGTCTTTTCTTTTGTTCTTCTATAATTCTTTTTGATTCTTCAAGGTTCTGCTTTAATTCATTAATTGTTGAATTTAATGTATTAATTGTTTCCTCCTTTGCCTCAATTTCTTCTTTTGATTTTTGTAATGCATCCTTTAAAGAATTAATTTCATTTTGCTTTTCATTAATAATCGATTCTTTATCTTCGATTTGCGAACGGCTAGCATTTAATTCATCAGAAAGCGAGGTGATTTTGTTATTTAATTCATCAATTGTTTTTTCATGTTGGGTGATAGTTTCTTTACTTTCTTTTAATTCTTGTTCAAGAGCCTCAGTTCCTAGTTGTTCTATCCTTTTTTCTAATTCAGAAATTTTATTTTTCAATTCCGAGTTTTCGGCATTAAGTTGATCATTCTTTTTAGTTAATTCTTCTACTTCACGTTCAAATTTCATAGATGCACTTTTCGCTGATGCTAAATCCTTTTCTAATTTTGAGATGCGTTCTTTGCTGAATTCTATTTCAGATTGTAGCTTCTTTAATTGATTTTCAAGTTCTTTACTATTACTTGTTCCATTTTGCATAAATTACCCTCAAGGTTTGTTATTTTTTCCTGAATCAATCATTTGAGGCGATAATACATATCCTTACTAAACGGTATCATCATTTTTTCAATTCTAAATTGGACAATCCCTCGAATGGTGAGATATTCCATTGAATTTGATCCACAAAAGAGCTATATTCTCACTATAAATTTAAATTATTTTTTTGCATATGAATTTAATTCTAAAAAGTTTTAGTTAATAAGAGATTAAATGATAATTTCTAATCGGTTTCCAATTTTTTTAGTATTACATTTAAGGTCTTTTGAATTTCTTCGCTAAAAGCTGTAAAATTTTTGTCTATATTATTAAATTTTGTTTCTAATTTTGAAATAGCTAAATCTTTTTGAATATTTTTTAATTCATTTCTAAGTTCCTGAGCAAATTCCAAACCTTCATTTAATTTTTTGATCTCCATAGCGACTTGGACTAAATGCACGTTGATATCCTCTAATTTAGTTGCAACGCTTCTAACAGCTTGTAAATTGGTTAGAATTTGGTCTAATAGTGCCTCTGGAGAAATACGGCCCTTTGTCGAGGGTAAACTTGATGAATACAGGGGAGGAGGTGGTTTGGTTTCTTTTTTCATTTTTAATTTAAGGAGCGATAATGCGAATAAAATTTGAGCAAGAGGTTTATCTTTTACCAGCCATTTTAAAATATTTTCAAGCAAAATTCGGTGTTGAATTACTTGAATTCCAGCTCTAATACTATCGCGAAAAGTATCATAAGCACCTAAAACTACAACCCGTCCTTGGCCATATTCGGAAGTTGCAATAACGGGAACATTTGGTGGATCAGCATCTTCATCAGAAAAAACAATTCCTTTTGCCTTATTAGTCACTGTTAAACTACAAGCCGATGGGATAATTACGAGTTCGAGCCCCTCAGTAATTGGATGCTTTTCAAATATAGTGGAGATAGCTAAATTTCTAATTCCATAGTTATGCTGGTCATCAAATACTTGATCATTATTATATTTAATTCCAAATTTAGTACATAAATCATTAAGATTCGTCATTCTTCCTCGGTCCCCCCCACTTGAGCCCATCACAATAATGGCACCACCGCATTTTACATATTTTATGATTTCATTTATCTCGAATTCCCTAATTTTTGATCTATCAGGACATGCAAAGACTACAATATCATAATGTGTTAATTGTGTAAAGGTGATTGGGAATTCAAGATTGGATTCAATTGAATATCCCCATTTCTCAACCAGTTCTTTAAAAGTTGTATAATTTTCCTCTAATTTCCCTCGCTCATTTTGGGTTGTATCGAAACATATTTTAATACCTTTCCCAAACAATTCCTCACTTTTTGTTGTCATCGCTTTGACTTCCTTAAATTATTATTCGTTTTATAATAAGGGATAATTGAGAATATAATATCTTCATAATTTTAATCTTTGTAAAATTTTAATCTTTGTAAAAATTCGTAAGAACGGAAAATTCATTTAATAACGCGTCCTGCGCCTTTAAATTTAACAATTAAATTGTCAGCGGTATATTCAGCAGATACATCATCAGTAAATATTTTATAGTCATCACTTACGGCTTCTGATAAAATTTTTGAGATAGATTTTATAGCTTCAATGAGTAATATCTTAGCTACGGTTTCTACATCAACTGATATGCCAAATTCTTGAATTAATTTTTGTATTATATCCAATTCAGCCTTATTATAAATATAAGTAATATTTACCAGCGCGTCCTCAGTTGATGGACCTTTGGGGCAGTCAATTTTGGTTCTTTCATAATCAAAGGGATACACTTCCGCAAGCCAAATCGAAAAAATAGAAATCCCCTCACTATGAATAAAATCAGATATAAAACTACTATAAGTACATTTACACCATTCTTCATAGATTGAAAAGATTGTTTTAAAAAAAACAGTAACGGCTTCTTTTTTTTGGATTAGTTCATTTTCAAATGCTAAGGGGAGAATACCATCTGAAATCTGTAATTTACTTATATTAAAAATCCGTCTAACGAAATCTTCGAATTCTTGGGAGATTGTATTCACACCTTAGAGCTTTATACACGAATTTATGCTAATAATCTCCAAAGAAGATATTTATAGGTTTTGTAAAACTTACAAAATAAAAAACTTATCGCCGATTATTCAGTTACCCTTCCAGCGCCTTTATATTCTATCTTAAGATTTCCTTTCTTTTTAATCATATTTACATCCGAAGTAAAAATATTATAGGGTTGTCCTATGATTTGTGAGAAAGTATCTGAGATAGATTTAATTGCTTCAATTAATAAAGTTCTAGCAACTTCATCTTCTTGTGCCTCAATTCCGAGTTTAACTAAAAGATTTGATATGGCTTTTAATTCATTTTTAGTAAAAGTATAACTAACTTCTAATAGGGAATCCACGCTCGAAGGACCTCTCGGACAATTCACTTCAATTTGTTTTGCTTCAAAGTTAAAAATTCTTGATAACCAAGGTATGAATATTAAAGGGCCTTTTTCCTCTACAAAACGCGAAATAAAATCAGTTTTAGATTTTTTCTTCCAATTTTCCCAAATTATTTTCAATTCATTAAGATATTTATGAATTTCATCGGCATTTAAGAAAATTTCTTCTTTAAATGCCTTTCGAATTGCACCTGCCGCAATTTGTAAATGGCTTGATTCTAAAATCCGTTCAATAAAATTGGAGAATTTCTCTAATTTTACCATTTTTATTGTACCATCTTTAAATTAGAAAGGTTCTCTGATTGTATCAGTAAGGGAATATTAATACCGAAATGATATTAATATTTAATCCAGTTTATCAACAAAAGATATATTATTTAATTTTATGAATAGGAAAGATGGTAGTTTTTATTGTTTCAATAAGTTTTTCGGTATATTCTTCGATTTTCTTCTTATTATCAGGGGTAAGTTTTGCGGCTGGATCCTCCTTATCAAGTCTCGTATTTTCAGGGGTAGTTTGAATTAAATCTTTAGTCAATTTTATCCAATTTTCAGGAATTTCATTGGGAATATCTAACTCTGCCATAATAGCGAATATAGTACACCAAGATCTTGCCACAATTGAAGGAGAATAACCGCCACCACCAAAAGCAACCCATTTATTATTAGCAAATTGATGACTAAGTTTATGAATTCTCTCTGCCAATGCTTGATAGGTCTGGATTGTTAATAATAAATGGGGTAGAGGGTCAGTAAAATGTGTATCAACGCCACATTGATTTAGTATGACATCTGGCTTAAATGCCTCAACAATAGGAGGAATGATCTCATCAAAAACTTTGAGATAGACATCTTTGTAAGTGTAAGGAAGTAGGGGAATATTTACCGCATAACCTTTACCTGGACCCTGTCCAATATCATCTTCAAAACATGTACCTGGAAAGAGATATCTACCTGTTTCATGGAGTGATATAGTAAGCACATTCGGATCTTTATAGAAAATCCAATTAACACCATCTCCTGCATGCGCATCTATATCGATGTAAACAATACGAGCGTTATACTTTTTTCGGAGATATGCGGCGGTAATTGCAGGATCATTGAAAATACAGAAGCCAGAAGCTTTATCAGGCATAGCATGATGTAAGCCTCCCGCAATGTTAAAGGCATGAGTGTGATCATTTTCCATTACCATATCCGCAGCGACAAGAGATCCACCCACTACTAGGCGGGAAGCATCATACATTCCTGGGAAAATGGGATTATCTCCAGGGCCTAAGCCAATTTCATAGGCAGCATATACGCCAGAATCTGGTTCACTAAATTTTTTTACTAATTGAACATATTCTTTTGTGTGTATTAATTCTAATTCTTCTTCTGTAGCCATTCGCGGCGGGGTTACCACCGCTTGAGTTGTATCAAAAATATTGTAGGCTTTCATTAATTCATAAGTTAATTGTAAGCGAACTGGTTTTAAAGGGTGCTGTGGTCCAAAATCATATTTTAAATAATCATTTGAAAAAATTAGTGCCGCTTTTGCCAATTTTTACACCTTATCTTATAATCATATCATTCTCAGAAGAAAAGAAGATTTTTTCTAAATAATAATTTTGGAAGATGGTTAATTTTTACTTGATTCGATTAAATTTATAAAGAATTTTTCTATTTTTTCTATTTCCTTGATAGCAGGAGAATCAGGTGCAAAATCAATGGGAGCTTTGCCATTTAAATCAGCAATTCTTAAGGTATTATCGTAGGGAATCATTCCTATCAATTCAACGCCAATATCTTTCGCTACTTTTTTAATGAATTTTTCTTCTATCGGGGTAGCAACTTTATTACCGATGATATATAATCGTGAAATCTTCAATTCATTCGCTAAATTTTTAATCCTTTCAGCTAATTCTGTAGATCTCCGACCGGGTTCGATAATAATTGCCATAGCATCAACATAACGTAACGTTCCACGTCCTAAATGTTCAATTCCTGCTTCCATATCAATTACAATCGCATCTTTTACCTCCAAAATGAGATGACTTAAAAGCGCACGAAGAAAAGCCTGTTCAGGACACATGCAACCACTTTTCGCTTTTTTTACCGTTCCTAATACTAATAAGCGAACATTATCAGGGCCACTTACTTGATATTTTGCTGGAATGTCATCTACTTTCGGATTTACTACAAAAATACCACCAGCTCCCCCAGCTCTCTGTTCTATTAATTCTTTTTCCTCGGAAATCGGGATAATTCTGGCAACATTTTCCTCCGAAATACCCAAAGCACTATGTAAATTCATCGCAGGATCAGCATCAATTCCAATCACGTTATATCCATCTTTAGCGAGAAATCGCGCCGTGGTACCTGCTACGGTGGTTTTTCCAACACCACCTTTTCCGACAAAGGCAATTTTTACCATCTACTCTCATCACTTCGGAAATACTGTCGATTTTCTGATTATGTAGAAGTTAATCCAGAATTTAAAATATATGGCAGTTACTAGCAGTTATTCTTCAAACCTTTTAAAGAAGGTAAATTTTACGTAAAGGATGAAAGATTATCAGCTTTCTATTAATTCTCCTAATTGAATAATGATTGCTTCAAGATCATCCAGAAGAAGTTCATCCAATTTTAGAAATTTTTGTGAAAAATCAATAGAAGGACGAATAAACTTTAGTAAATCGGAAATTTCCCCTTCAAACTTTTCAACGTCTTTGGAAATGTTAAGATATTGTTTGATATATTTTTTAATTTCTGTAAAAGTGGAATGAGCCTGTGAGAGAAATATTTTCATGCATAAAAGGTCATTACATTGAAGTGCAATATTAAAACAACCTAGGAAATGTTGATGCAGTACCGCCGCATTTATTCCAGCTTCCAGCATTTTATTGATTGAATTTAGGTAACGGGTGAGCTTTTTTTGTAATTTGCGGGTTTCTATTTCGAAATTAACGTTTCTATCTAGTATTTCTTTAATGTCTGTAATACCCTCAATCTTAACCAAAGGAAATTTATTAAATGTTTTGATATACTTCATAGATAGTGCTGAAAGACGGTTCCGCATCGTTTCAATTTCAATAGTGGATTCAGCGTTTGGCGTTTCTTTCTTCTCAGTGTCCATGATTTATTGAACCCTCGTTTTTATTACCTATATCATACATTGTCCAAGGTACTATAAAAGCCTCTCGCCAAAAGCATATTTAAACGCATCGTAAAACTGGCATATTCTCAATATCATACGATGCGAGGAAGCTCTTTTTCCGCCTTGGACTTCCAAAAATTCACCCCAGTTCTAAAAACAATGGGGCTACGCAAGAAACGCCATGAACTCTTCGAGGGTCGCCAGGGCAACGGTCCAACTGCCGATGGTGCTGAGCAATTCAGCAAAGGTCTGGTGCTCACCTCCTACACTTTGGTATTTACGACGCTCCCACGTCGTGTAAAATTTTGGATAGATTTTCGAGAGCCCTGACCGACAGCGCGGAAGGATGGCCCATTCCCGGGTGGTATCGCGGTAAATAACCTGGAAGGGGCTCTCATTAGGGTGGTTCTCACAGAGATAGAGGTCTTTCATGTCAAAGCCGGATTTGAAGTTATAATAGAGGGCGCAGGTCAGAAGGATATGGTATTTCAGTGAGGTATAGGGGAACCTACGGGCTTCCGCATAGAGATTCAACAGTTTTGAGCGGAGAATGGCCGTGTGCAGTTTCAAGGGGTCAGTTTCTTGGAAAAGGGATGCGGCTTCGACCCGGTGCAGGTTCGCCAACGTCCGCGTATTAGTGATGTTTCGCATCGGATAGATCAAAGATTTCCGATATAGCTGTTTCCGGAAAACTTCCCGTAAAAAGTTACGGCTCATCCAGGCAGCGGTCCCATCGGCGCGCCTCGACAGCTCATCCTGAAGGGCGGCTTTATGCTTCAATGCTCCTGTGATGCGGATTTTATGCAAATCATGCCGTAATATCGCCAACATCTCAGCTTCGAATTCCATTTCCCTCACCATTTTTATTCCAGTCGTGGACGACAAATTCCCCGAACCCGAATTGCCCGAAGAGCGCTTTCCGCAAGATCCCACGCAGGGCAATCTGTTGGATGTTTTTCCCGGGTTTTATCCGGAAGAATTGCCCGGGCGCTATTACATTTACAGGATTTACACGACTATGATTCCAGATCTTTACGAGTTTGTGGCGGCAATTGTACCGTTCGATGAAAG
>SUPS01000010.1 GCA_005191415.1 Candidatus Helarchaeota ASGARD archaeon Hel_GB_A | reverse complement strand
TTCCCATCCATCATCCATGCCATCTGCGTCAGTATCATTTTTTGTAGGATCAGTGGTATGTGTGTATATTTCGGCACCATTGCTTAAAGTATCAGAATCGGCACCATCGCTTAAAGTATCACATATGTCCATTCCACTGACATTCTTCCCCCAAAAATCTTTGAAATTCTCCTTAAACACTTATTAACTAATTTAAAGACAATCGTGTAAGGATATCTTCCAAAATAAAAGTATATAAACTTTATTCCATAATTATGGATCTTTAGATAATGCTTTGATTCTTTTAGCGATTAACTCAACCTATGGAGTTAGTTAAAACCTTGACTTGAAATATTATATAATATCTATCTATTAAATAGAATAAATTCTTCATTTTTTATATCACTTTTAAAAATATTATTGATTTCTACGAGCTAAGGTATATTTATAACTTAATTCTTGTAGTTGTAAGCAATGATAGACTTCCATATTCACTCTTATTTTTCAGATGGAGATCAAACGCCGCGCGAAATTCTAAATGTCGCCGAACGGCGCAAATTATCAGCAATAGCGATAACTGACCACTGTGATATTTCGGGGCGATTTATGTACTTACGAGATGTCTCGAAACCACGTCCTTTGCGAGATTATATTGATGAAATCAGAAATTTACCTCCACATGAATCAATCCAAGTGTTTATAGGGTTGGAACTATGTGATTTCTCCTCTTTTTCAAAATATCCTCCTGAATTTAACGAGCTTGATTTCCTCTTAATCGAAACTTTCCCTGCCCAAACACCACTGCAAAAAACTTTTGATCCTATTGAAGAAGCCATAAAATTAAAAGATCAATTTTCATTTCCTATCGGGCTCGCTCACCCCACAATTATGGATATCGAACAGAATATCGACCAGCTTGATAACTACGGTATCTTCATAGAGTTAAATGGTGACAAATTACTTATTCCACCTAAAGAACAAGATTTAATTTTCCAGAAACTTGCAGATCTCTTGGATTCCACTTCTAAACTTCAAATATCAATTGGTAGTGATGCGCATATCATTTTTCTCATTGGAGCTGTGAAACCAATATGGGACTTCATCGTTAAGAATGATTTCTTAAATCGGGTTATTTTAATTTCATAAGTATAATGGCTCCACTTTGAAAAAAGGATAAAAGTTAAAGAAATTAAGTTGAATTAAAAAAAAAGAGAGTTTAAAAAGAGGTTTTAAAGCATCATACCGCCGCTGTAAATCATCCACTGCCCGGTTAAATAATGGGCATTACGGCTACAAACTGCCACAAAGAAATCAGCGACATCATCAGGCAGAAGAGGTGTATCACGATGTTTGCACATTGGTATGCCCGCTTTGTACATTTTCATAACTTGCTGAGGATCTTGTCCACGTACCGCTTTCATATCTGCCATTTTCTGTCCTAATATTTCAATTTCCTCATGAGGTTGGATAAGGCGTGTCCAAACTGCTCCAAACCCGACTACATTCACTGAGATGTTATCAGGTGCCAATTCTCGTGCCGCTGCCTTAGTTAACCCGACCAACCCGGATTTTGCTGAAGAATAATTTATTTGAGCTGCATTTCCACCGATACCTGCAACACTAGAAACATTCCAAATGCATCCATATTTCTGTTCTTGCATAATCGGGGCTACCGCTTTGATCATGTTGAATGAACCTGTAAGGACAACATCCATGACAATGTTCCACCAAGCCTCACTCAGTGTATGAGCAGGTTTGTCAAGCGTAAGTCCTGCGTTATTTACAAGAATCGTTACTCCACCGAATACTTTCTTAGCTTCATTTGCTGCCTTCTCACAATTCTCGAACTTAGTAATATCTCCTGTCTCTCTACCTGCAATAACCACCGTTTTTATGTTAGGATTCTTACTTTCACAATCTTTCGCTGTTTCTTTTGCCTTTTCTTCATCAAGATCCATAATCAAGACGTTTGCTCCTTCTTCTGCAAACCTTAGAGCAATAGCTCGTCCAATTCCCTGAGCTGAACCTGTAATTATAGCCGATTCTCCCTTTAATATATCTACCATCATCTCTCACTCTCCTGAAATTGTATAAATTCCTCCTGATGCATTTATTATTTCAGCATTAATCGCACTCGATTCATCAGATGCTAAAAATAGGACAATTTTTGCAATGTCTTGAGGAGTACTGGATGCACTCGCAAAAGGGTTATTGAGGCTCAATGCTTTAGCTGCGGCTTTACCAGCGCCTTGGGATGCATATTCGCCTTTATATTTTACTAACCCTGGATTTACTGCATTGACCCGGACGTTAGGGAATCGGGACCATTCTTTTGCCATGGTTTTAGTTAGACCATAAAGTCCCGCTTTGGCGGATGAGTATGCTACAAGTTTTGGCGCACCTGCAGCTCCGGCAAGGCTCCCAATATTAATAACTTTAATACTTTGTTGCGCTTTCACGGTGGGATACACTGCAGCGAGCGTATGCCAGATTGTCTTAAGGTTTAAATCCAGAACTTCTTTGAATTCTTCCGTGGTTAGGTCAGTAATTTTCTTCTTTGCTCCTGGAAAGTCTTGATTATTAACTATGATATCAATTTTATTGCCGCTCTTTTCGAGTACGGTCTGAATCATTTTGTCTGCGTCTTCTTTCTTTCGTAAATCCGCTACGATTTTTTCACCGGGAATATTTTCCAGTTTCGCTTCATCATCATCTTGTACAAAAACTTTAGCGCCTTCTTTTTCAAGTAACTCCGCTGTGGCTTTTCCAATTCCGCCACCAGCATACGTTATTAAGGCGGTCTTTCCATCTAATTTGCCCATTTTATTCGTCTCCTACGTTTCAATTAATTTCATTCATAATTTCATTCTGTAACACTTTAAAAATAAAACCGACGTTTTTCTTATTTTTGATACGATTTTACGTAAGGTGAAAGTCATTTTATATTTTTTTCTTATTGTCGAAAAAAAATTACACGAAAAGGAGATTGTATTTCTTTATGTTATCGAGATAATTTAATTCAAAATTTTCAATATTAATCCAGCAAATTATCTCATTTTCGGTATTAATAACGATTTACTTAAATGAATACTCCAATTTTTCCTTTTTTTTCTCATGCGTTAATTTATTTAATGAATAATTAAATGGTAATTTGATTAAATTGATGGAAAAACTTATTTATTAACCAAAAAAAACTAATTTGTTAGAAACTTTTGAGTGGAACACAAATGGAAGAGCAAGAACGGAGCCTTTGGGAATCTCATCCGTTTATTTGGAAATATATGTATTGGATAGTGCTTTGTTACATTTTTTTTACGATTGTATTATTTTTCGCCATTTGGATATACATTTTAGCCATAGTCAGCCTAATTGCCTATGCAATCCTTGCAGTCCCCCTCTTAATCCAGTTCTATCGGTGGAAGAGGATCTTTTACCGGATTACGGAAAAACGAGTTATTATTAGAATTGGAATTTTTAATATCAATGAGAAAAGTGTGATGATCGATAAAATCGAAAATTTTCAAGTCGAAAGGACGATTATTGATCGAATCCTCAATACAGGGGATATTTTAATATATACAGAAACGGGACAACAATTTGAAGCAGTACTCTATGATGTACCAAAGATCAGAACAGTTGAAGAAATACTCACCGAATTACTTTCTCAACGAAGTGAATAATTTTCTCTTAAACCTCTTTTTTTCTCTAAATTAATTCTTTTAGAGGATTACTATGTCAAGGATGTTGAAATTTTGGAAATTGCTATTTCCTATAGGTGTTTTCAGTTTTCGGCTACTTATGGAACCTTTAGGATTATTTAAAGTAAATAAAGAGGTGCCACTCCGCCAGGAACCATCTGGTCCTCCTCTTGCCCCCGCAAAAATCACTATTGATGCCGGGAAAATCATTGGAGAGATCGATCCCTTTATTTATGGTTCTTTTATTGAGGTTTTAGGGAAATGTATTTATGGGGGGATTTGGGACGAATATAATCCAAACGTCCCCTTAATCCATGGAGGCTTACGACAGGATGTCCTCCAAGAAGTCCGAAATCTAAAGGTTACAATTATTCGATGGCCTGGAGGTTGTTTTTCAGATGGGTATTCCTGGAAAGATGGAATTGGTCCAAAACGGATAAAGCGACGAAATCGCGCTTGGCATTGGTGGGGGCCTAAAGTTGGACCGAAACATGATAATCATTTTGGTTCCGATGAATTTATGCTCTTTCTCAAGGAGTTAGGTGGCGTTGAACCGTATATTAATGTCAATTTTGGCTCTGGTACTCCTGAAGAGGCGGCTCAATGGGTTGAATACATGAATGGCGATAGTTCCACAAAATATGGCGCACTCCGTGCTCAAAATGGTCACCCAGAACCGTATAATGTAAAGATTTGGGGAATTGGTAATGAAATTTATGGTCCCCATGAGATTGGTTATTGCAGTACCGCCGAAGAATACGCAAATCGCTATATTGAATTTGCAAAAGCAATGCGCGCCATTGATTCTAGCATAAAACTCGTTGCTTGTGGAACCGATTTTACATTTCCTGATTGGAACCGAACTATACTCACAATTACAGGGGAATATATCGATTACCTCTCATTTCATGTGTACATTCCTGGAAAATTTCTCACGACTTTATCAAATACTGCACAAAATTTCTATAACATTATCGCTGGTGCATTTGAACTGGAACGTCGTCTTGAATGGGTTGAAAATTCCATTAAAGCAGTTATGGGCGAAAATGCACGGATTGCCATTGCATTAGATGAATGGGGGCCTTGGTGGAATTTTCGACAATTATACGAAGGTTATTATACTTTACGTGATGGATTATTCGCGGCAAGTGTATTTGAAGTTCTTCATCGCCATACAAATATGGTAAAAATTGCAAATTATGCCCAGCTTGTCAATGTATTACCGTTGATCGTTACTAATGAACATGACATATACCATAATCCCATTTACTTTGCATTTCAAATTTTTTCCAATTATTGCAAGCCTCATGTTGTTTCGACCTCTGTAGTTTGTGATACATGGGAAAATCCACCATTTGGCAATATTGCTGAAACTGAAATTCCCTATCTCGGCTGTTCCGTCACCATAAATGAAGCAAAAGATAAACTCGTCATCATCGGAATCAATCGTCACCATGCTCATGATCTTCCCACGACCATTTCAATTTCTAATTTCGAACCAAAACCGATAGCACAAGTTTTAGAACTAAATGGACCTTTTCATTCTGCTTATAACTCCTTTACTAAGAAAGAAGAAGTTAAAATTCAAGAAAAACCTGCCATTTCTGTTTCAAATGAATTTACTTTTACCTTTCCTGCTCACTCCGTTTCTGTCCTCTTTCTTCAAAAGAAGCCTTGATAGCCTTTTTAGATATTTTTTTATCCTTCCATAAGAAACAATTTATAGATTAAATGCGTAGCATATCGAACCTTCTAATTAAGAATCTTAAAAATTTAACAGGTGTTTGTTGTGGTTAATTGGCAAAAATTCACAAAATTTCTTGATTTTGGAATTTTAATGTATCGTCTGCTTATGGAACCCCTTGGTTTATTTAAAGTGAATAAAGAAATCCCAGATCTTAAAGAACCTACGGGACCTATTCCCTCGCCCTCTAAAATCACTATTAATGCCGCAAAAATTGAAGCTGAAATTGACCCCCTCATCTATGGGTCGTTTATTGAGGTAGTAGGGAGATGCATATATGGGGGGATTTGGGACGAATATAATCAAAACGTCCCCTTGATTCATGGGGGATTACGAGAGGATGTCCTTCAAGAAGTCCGAAATCTGAAAGTTACAATTATTCGCTGGCCTGGAGGCTGTTTTAGCGATGTATATCATTTCAAAAATGGGATTGGACCCCGTGAATCCCGTAAAAAAGAAAAAAATGATCATTGGCACTGGTATGGTCCAAAAATAGGTCCAGAGCATGATAATCACTTTGGATCAGATGAATATATGTTATTTCTCCGAGAAGTAGGTGCACAGCCATTTATCAATATCAATTTTGGTACAGGAACCCCTGAGGAAGCCGCACAATGGGTTGAATACATGAATGGTGATACTTCCACAGAATATGGCGCACTCAGGGCTCAAAATGGTCATCCAGAGCCGTATAATGTAAAGATTTGGGGAATTGGTAATGAAATTTATGGACATTGGGAACCAGGTCATATGAATGCGGAACAATATGCGTATCGATTTTTAGAATTCGCAAAAGCTATGCGTGCAGTCGACCCTTCTATTAAATTAGTCGCCGTAGGTGCTGATTTTGACTACCCAGAATGGAATAAAACTGTGCTGAAAATCGCAGGAGATGAAATTGATTATTTATCACATCACGTATACATCCCAGGGAAAGTGGCAGCCACTCTCTCAAATAGCATGAAGCATTTTTATAATATCATTGCGGGTGCTTTCGAAATGGAACGTCGTATTCAATGGGTTGAAACTTCCATTGCCGATGTTATGAAACATAAACAAATTCCCATATCCTTTGATGAATGGAATGCGATGTGGAATATCCGACAACATTATGAAGGTTATTATACCTTACGAGATGGACTTTTCGCCGCAAGTGTCTTTGAAATGCTCCATCGACATGCAAATACAGTAAAATTAGCAACGCAAGCCCAACTTGTTAATGTAATTCCAATGATCGTGACAAGCGATACTGATGTTTATCATAATCCAATTTACCTAGCCTTTCAACTCTTCTCTACTTATGCCGAACGCTTTCTAGTTTCTTATTCTGTAACTTGTGACACGCATCTCAATCCAAAATATGGCAACATTACAGAAACTGAAATTCCCTATCTCGGCTGTTCCGTCACTATAAATGAAGCAAAAGATAAACTCGTCATCATCGGAATCAATCGTCACCATGCTCACGATCTTCCCACGACCATTTCAATTTCCAATTTCGACCCAGATTCCACTGCCCAAATATTCGAGTTAAACGGCCCCCATCATTCTGCTTATAACTTCTTTGATAAAAAAGATGAAGTTCGCATCCAAAAAAAGGAATTTACTGAAGCTTCAACTCAATTTACATATACCTTTCCCGCTCACTCCGTAACTGCCATAATTTTACATAAAACCAAATAAATTTACTTTTATAAGGTGCATAAAATGTTTTTAGATGATCCTAATATCTCAAATATCATTTTTTATCCGCGAAAACATCCAATCCCTAAAAATATTGGTCCAAATGTTAAAATTCTAAAATTTCAAATAAATGATGAAATTCTGATAGGTGGTTTTTTCTATCTAAATGACAAAAACTTTCCAACAATTCTGCTCTTCCATGGAAATGGAGAAATTGCAGCCGATTACCAATATTTTTTGCCTTTGTTTTTTAAATGTGGCGTAAATTTAGCCGTAGTAGATTACCGCGGATATGGATTCAGTACTGGGCGCCCACGATTCAGTTGCTTATTTGAAGATGCACTTCCTATCTATAACCATTTTACAAAATGGATGGATGAACAGGAACTTCATGATTCTCTCTTCATTTTAGGAAGATCCTTAGGAAGTACTTGCGCAGCAGAAATAGGTTCAAATAACCCTCCAAGAGTACGTGGAATTATTTTCGAAAGTGGAATTGGAAGCATACAACAAATTCTTACAGACCTTTTCCAAATAAGAATTCCACAAATTCTCCCTGAATCTCTGCAGCAGTGGTCGAACGATACAAAAGCGGCTAAAATCAAAAAACCAGTTCTAATAATTCATGGAACAAACGACTGGATTGTACCGTATAAACATGCCAAAATTCTCTTTGATGCACTCCCCGATGAGATCGATAAACGATTAATCTCTATCGAAGGTGCTGGACATAATAATATCTTTCAATTCACCCAAGAATATTTCACACCGCTAAAAGGCTTCATTGAAAAGTACAAATAAATCCAAATACCAATAGATCTTAATCATCCTTTTTGAAAAAAAGCCTTCGCACCACGATCATCCCATTTAAGAAACGGTGCTCCCAAAAATAGGGCATAACCCATGCTAATGAGCCAAATGATGAAAATAAATACGTCATCATAAGCAAAGAGCCACCAGAATATTAGAATCACGCCAGTTGAAAGCCACAATACCCATTCTATAATTCTAAGTTTGAAGCTCGCCGCGGCAAGAATCTTGTGATAATGGCGTGTAGAAATCATTAGAATTGATGCCGTAAAAACAATGATACTCAGAATGATATCTGCAATTTGTGGAGAGAAGAATGGACTTAAGCCAATAGAAGATACAACCCAAATCGCCGCCATCGGACTGGCTAACCCTAAATGCCGTCTTGGTGGGCTCTGAACGGACCCAAAGCGGGCAAGACGAAGAAGTGCGCAAAGAATATATATGAAACTAATGAAAATGGAAATTCTATTCATTGCAAAGAGTACCACGAAAGGCGCAATTCCGAAGGTTATCACATCGCATAAGCTATCTAGCTCTGCTCCGAACTTGCTTGTTGCATTGAGATGACGTGCAATGGGACCATCAAAAGTGTCGGCAAAAAAACCAAAGAAAATCCAAAGTACTCCCTCCATATAATAACCGTTGAATACTGCATAAATCGCCAAGAGACCGCCAATGGCATTCATCAAAGTCACTATGGTTGGTAGAATATAGCGAAAATTGCTTTTTAGGGTTCTTCCTTCATTCGTTGCCGAGCTACTCGAAAAATTATTATTCATATGTAAAGCCTTGAATAGATTTTAGTTGTGATTATTTTAATTCTGTTTTATAATTCGTCCTAAAGTTTGATGAATCCAGATGGGCGCTTCTGCCTCATAATCTTTATCAATAGGAAATCTCCACTCGATGGGTGGCTTTGGTGGAAATAACAAAACAATTGTTGAGCCCCCATATTGGAAATAGCCAATTTCTTGACCGAGTTCTACTTTCTCACCAGGCTTCGGATGTAATACAATCGATCCGATAAGTGGCGCTCCAATGGCGATGAGCAAAAATGACCCCACTGGAGTATCGTGGAAGGGTATTATGACTCTAATATTCTCCGTAAAGACATCTACATCAGGGCGCGCTACAATTGTCGATTTCACAGTATGCAACCGGGTCCCTGCCCATTGAAACACTCCCACTACGCCTGAAAGTGGCGCAAACATCCGATGCACATCTTTTGGTTGAAGCCGAATGATAACCATTGCTCCATCTTTAACAATGGAACTAAATTCGTCATTATTATCAAGCAATCTTGAAAGTGAGAAATTTTTCCCCTTAATAAAACGATCTTTCGCCTGTTTTACATTACTATATACAAGAACAAGTCCATCAGATGGTGAATATATATTCAAAGGATTCGGACCACCCTTTTCAAAGGGACGTTTGCTAAGATCAATTGATCTAGCAAAGAACGCATTTAATGAAGGAAATTCTGAAGGTTTCTTCTCTAATTCAGCAATATTTACATCCATTCTTTCAATAAAACGCGGAATCAGTTTTTTACTTTCTGGGCGATCCCACATTTTCCCAATTATCCTAGAAAGCCGAAGAAATCGCTCACCAAACACTCGGTGATATTTTCCATCGTAAAGTTTTTTATAGACCTCTCGCATGACCGCATCAGAAGGCATAAAGAGTGCCTCTTCTAAAAGCGGAATAATCTCCTCATCTGAGATGGTATCATCAATAAGTGCCTCATAAACCTTTTGAACCAGTTCAAGAACTTGGTTCCGTAATTGAGTACTTGAGATCCCCTCTGTATAATTCATTAATAAAATAGGAATCCCCTCCTGTTCGAGGAGATCACGACCGGGAAAATCCACCCAATCATTTCCTCGTATATAGATAAGTTTATGCCCCTTAGCTCGTAATTCTTTTATAATTCTTCTTAAATCATCACTCGGATCGGGTTGTCTTATTACGAATGTCCGCTTAACCTTTGGTTGACTCAAAACATGTTTACGTCGAACTGCAAGAGGATCAAGTAGATGGATTCCTTTATTAACCAGTGTACTCGATTGATCGTGCAATCCTACAATTATTTCATCTCCATAATTCGCCATATATCGAAATAGATTCTTATGTCCCTCATGAAATAAGTCGAAACATCCGACCGTCAAGACAATTTTCAAACCCATCAAATCCATCGATCAAAGTTAAGAAATTGATTAAAAAAATTCCTTATTTAATTTTTTCAATCAATTTCATTTAGGAAATTCTCAAAAGAATTTCCATTAACTTTATGTATGCAAATGATATTATTTGTATACGGTGTTTGTAATGTCTTTAAGACCTTTAGCTGTTAGAATATCAGAAAAAGTTGAAAAAGAAATTCTTAAAATTATGGAATATGAGAAAACTGATAAAGCTACTGTTGTAAGAACTCTCCTAGAAATAGGACTTCTAGAATGGAAAAAAAAGACGGCGCTAGAATTATTAAGGGAGGGAAAAGTTACATTTAATAAAGCTGCGGAAATTGCAGGACTCCCACTTTGGGAATTTGTTGATTTGGTGAAACAATACAAGATTGAGTGGATAAAATATGACTCCGATGATATGATCGACGAATTATTATAGGTTTTAGGACTACATTTGAATGAAACCTTTGATATTTAACTCAACACCTTTGATTTATATAACCAAAATTGGATTAAGTAAAATTCTTGAAACCTTAGAAGGAGAAAAATATACCACACCACTAGTCAAAAAAGAAGTTGTGGATAAAGGAAAGGATAAAGGTGTCCCAGATGCTTTCATTTTAGAAAAGTTATTTGAAAATAACATATTTACAGTGATATCTCCTAAAAATCAACAATTTTTAATAATGCTTTTAAAAACTAGGGGACTTCATATTACTGATGCAGAGGTTCTAACAGTAACTAAAGATTACAATGGTATAGCAATTCTTGATGATGATATTGCAAGAAAAGTCGCCAAAATATATGTAATTTCTCATACAGGAACACCGTATCTCTTAATACAAGCTGTAAATGAAAAAATAATAACGAAAGATCGGGCTAAACAAGCAATTCAAGAGATGATTAGCGCCGGTTGGAGATGTAGTATCGAATTATATAATAAACTTATAGCTATTATAGAAAACCTATGAGACCCGTTTTTGGTATGGTGAGGTGATTATGGAAATTATAGTTCTTAGAACCATTAGCTATCTTTATTATCTTATTGGAGTGATTCTTTTCGGCGTAGTTGCGATTTATGTTTATTTAAAGAGAACAGATCGAAAATTAGTCCAAATTTTTCTACTTGGGCTTATTGTGGGGATTGGTTTTGAATTGACAATGGGATTAACAGGCCAAAGGAATCTCTATATCGAAGGACTCGGTTATAGTCCTTTTTTATCCATCATAATGGGACTCTTTGAGATTAACGCTACCACAACAATGGCTTATGTATTTGCTAAACGCGTTATTAATGAAAGATATTCATTTTCTTTAATTTATTTAATAATCGTATCAGTTTCACTTGGTTCATTTCCACTTTTGAATGTAATTTTCTCTAATTTAGGTATATCTTGGATTATCCAGCCGATTATAAGTGAACGCCCTCTTTTTCTCGCTTCTGTATTCTTTTCTATTGGTATAACCGCCTTATGTTTTTTTATCCTTTGGTACCGCCTTAGAAATTGGAATTATATCCTTCATTATTTTATGTATTTAGTGGTTTGGGGATTTTTGTACATAATAATCGCCCTCTTGTGTGGATTTAGGGGATATCAAATTACTGATGCCATAAGTCCATGGCTCATTACCATACTACTCGTTTGTCATACGGCTTTTTTTGAAGTCGCTGGTTTAATGCTCGTGCCTCTTAGCCTTGGCGCATTGTTCCGCATAAAATTTTGCGAGGTAGCATAAAGATTCGCAAGGTAGCCTTTGAAAAAGTTTTAAATATGAATACACTACATAAATCGGCTTAACAATGATCTCAAAGAAAGCCCAATATCTACTACTCAGTATTTTTTTCGCATTAACTATTACAAGCATATTTGTTTTAAATTTTTATCCTTCCGATGTCGTACGCTCCACATATGAAGCTTACTCAGACCAGAAGATTTCATTCAATTTATACCAGCCAAAAGAGCTAAGCCAACCCACGCCTGTTGTAGTCATGGGACACGGAATTATTGTAAACAAGGAAATGATGACTAATTTCGCAATTGAGCTTGCACATCGTGGTTTTATTGTAGCTAGTTTGGATTGGTCTGGACATGGCCAAAGTACAGGGTATTTATCGAATTTAACTGCAGATTTAGAGGCGGTTATTGCAAAAATTCCTACCTTACAGCCATTAGCTAATATGTCTGCACTGGCACTATTAGGTTATTCAATGGGTGGTTTTGCAACGTATCCTTACGCAGTCAATAAGACCAATATCAAAGCGTGGGTAGGTGTTGGTACCTTAGCTTCTGGTGATATCTCTAATACAACAACTCCGCGCAATGTCCTCATGGTAATTGGGAAATTAGAGGAAGCAATCTCTCTAAATGATGCAAAAATTGCTATGGTCAATCTCACGGAGGTTCCAAGTGTGGATGATGTAGAACTTAATACACTCTATGGCAATATAGAAAATGGGACTGCGCGGATGTTATATGTTGTTCCATGGGTGGAACACCTTACTACACCATGGAGTGAAGAAGTAGTTAGAATTTCTGTAGATTGGATTACTTTAAGTTTCGGGAAACCATTGCCAACTACCCCCAATGCATTTTACCTACGCAACTTCTTTGCATGGGCTGGATTCATCGGAATGGTAGGCCTGGTCTTTACTATTGCTAAAATCCTCGCTGATAAGCTAGATTTGAAGAAAAATACAGAGGGTACATCAGCTGATATATTTAATCAGGATGCGATGAGGGCGCAATCGCTTATTTCTTTCATTGGAAAATATTACCTTCTAACGTTCCTTCTTCTACCAACCATGCTGATTTTTATTCCTGCATTACTCCTTATTCCGTTACCTGTAACGACCGCCCTCTCGGCTCTCGTAGGTTGCCTTGGAATCAGTCTCCTTGTTTTCTGTTGGCGGCTAGCTAAAAGGTGGAATGGTTCTATTAAAAGGATCCTAAAAGAAACTCTTTTCCAAAAACCTAAAATTTGGGTGTATGCAGGTATTCTCAGTGCCCTTTTCTTTGTGTGTTACTATTTCACGATTGGATTGAATTATTTGGGAATGATTCCCTCTATTCAACGAATTCCATATCTTATCTTGATTTGTTTTCTATCTTTCTTTGTTTTTTGGTTCTTCTCAATTTTTATTCAAAAATTTTCAACTCCTTATTTAGAAGAGAAATTTACCGCGAACCCAACCATCAAATACCTTACCATATCATTCATTAATACGCTTCTTATTGACTCTTGGTTCGTAGTAATAATTATTATACCCTGTATTCTGATAAACAACTATTTTGCTACCATGATTCTAATTTTAATTATCCCAATTTTTCTCTTCTTTAACTATTTCGGTATTTATATGGAAAAACTCACCAGTTCCCCCATACCAACTGCTCTATTTCATGCAATAATACTCAGCTTCATAATTGTGACACTTTCCCCTTACGAGGGGATTATGAATTTCTTTGGAATTTTAATGTAACTTTATGAAATGATGCCATAGGATTAGGTCTCCAGTATATGGGTTAATAATATGGAAGAAGTGAATAAAAAATTTAAGAAATACAATAAAATCTTTATTTTATATAATCTTAGCTGGTCTACGATAACTTACATTAGTATATTTTCTATCTCAATTGAAGGATATGTTAAGGATTTTGTTGTGCTATTAATATTTCTCTTTTTAATAATGATAATGATTTGCATGTTGTCTTTAGGTTTTATACTCAATTCATTCTATCAAATGATGAAAATACGATATAACCTACCAATTGATGATGTGAAGGATTTATGGGCTAAAACAAAAACACACACCTACAATATAATTAATTTTTTCTTGAGTACCATTTTACCATACATTATTGCATATAGCTCTTCATTTAATTTGGTTATAATTTCCCTCTTCTTAGGATTAAACATCATCATTTTTACATTTTTAGCTAAAAAAAGCATCCAAGCTACATTCCCCAATCCCCTTTTACAATAATTCTTTACATACATCACATGTAGGAAGTCTTTAAAAAACCTGAGATACTGTACGGATTAGAAATAATTTTCCTAATTCATTTTTCAATTGGTAATTATATGACACGAGTGGCGGTTGTCAAAGGCAATGATCCCTATGAAACTACTTTGGAAGCGTTGAATCTTATCGCGGATGACATTTTAGTCTCCCAATCAGAAGTACTGCTGAAACCTAATTTGCTTTTAACCAAAAAATTTCCTCTTGCTGTAACCGATCCGAGGGTCTGCGCCGCAGTCGCCGATTTTTTAAGGGAACAAAAGGATATCATAACGATTAAACTTGGTGAAGGAACAACAGGAGGTAATCCACCAGACACTTTCGAATCTATGAACAATAATGGATACCTTCCCTACCAAGATCGATGGCAACCTATAGATTTCTCAAAAGATATTCCAGGGAAATGGTTTCCTATTTATAATCCTGGAAATTCACGAAAATTGGAGTTGGGAATCGCAAAAACAGCGATTGAGACCCCTTATCTTGTTAGTATTCCAAAATTCAAAACGCATGATGTGCTTGGCTTAACATTGTCTTTAAAGAATCTTATGGGTACTCTGACTGCTGCACGCGACGCGGCGACAAAAGAAATCATCGATAATGAAACTACCCGTGTATGCGGCTATATGCATGGATTTGGTAATAAAAAACCTGATAAATTAACCGATCACCAAAATACAGGTCCTTCAAAAGTCGCATTGGCTATAAATTTGATTCGGTTGGCTAGCACCCTCCTACCCAACCTTGCAATTATTGACGGAATCGAAGCAATGGAAGGAGATGGTCCAGGCTCGCATGGTACTAGGAAAAATTTAGGAATGATTATTGCAGGTACTGATTTTATAGCTGTTGATTCGGTTGCCTCCTATATCGCTGGCATGGATTTATCACATTTTCAATATCTTTACCAAGCAGGTTTAAGAGGATTGGGGGAATTTCGTCTAGACCTTATTTCAATAGTTGGCGAATCAATAGCTGATATAAGGTCTCCTTTTCACCCACATCGATTATATTCCCACGCGAAATTCACCGAAGATGAAATAGCTACATTAGAACAGAATCTTGTATGAAAGATAGCCCCAATTTTGCCGCTATCCATTTATATATAAATACCAAGAAAAAATTTTAAGGTACAACTCAAGATCTGAAAATTAAACCTTACTATTGAGTGGTTAGAAATCAAAATTCTAAAAGACTAAGATGAGGTAAAAACATGCCATTTAAAGAAGATGATGCGGTCGAAATAGCGGCAGCTTCGGATGAAGCTGAAAAGTTTGAGAAGAAATACCCGAATTGTGTCTGGAATGTCGAGAAGATGAAGCCAAAAGCTACTGAAGCGTGGATCAAAAAGCACCCGAAGGCGTCAGTTGCCCCGAGTGGAAAAGAACCTCCGAAAAATCTATGGATTGTTGAACTCGAAGAGCTAGAGAAAGAGAAGCTTGTCCTTGTCATTAGCCCACTAACAAAGAAAATTGTGCACACAGAAACTGTCAAATTAGAACCAGAACCCGAAGAAGAAGACGAAGAATAACTTGTTTTTAATATTAATTATATTTTCTTTTTTAATGATTTAAGTACCTTAATAGGATTGATAATTTAAACTCTCCGCCATTTACGTCTAATGGAATTGTATCTAACTCCTTTTCAAATTTTGCTGAAAGTTCTTTTAGAAGATTTTCTGATGCGAGATCCTCTGGCTTAATAGTGATTCTTTTCCTCTCACCTTTTTTCTCTCCTTTTTGAAAAGTAGGTAACTGCCTTTTAATTTTTTCTATGTCTTCTTCTATCTTTTTATTTAATAATTCCATTAGAAGAGGTCTCGCCTCTTTGGCGACACGTAGTCCTGCTTCATTAAAAGCCCTGTGTACATAAGTAGGACGGACAAACTCGTTCTTTTTTGTGTCTTTTTTGTTCTTTTTCGATTTTGGTTTTGTCTTTTTTTGAGGTTTTGGAATATTTGGAATCTCATCTTCAATATAAGAAATAAATTCTTGATAAATAGAAGTGAATTGGTTCAGAAAATCATCAACTAACCTATCTAATTCCCCGCGAATTTCTGTACTCGTGTATTCTTCCAAATGCTCCACTAAATAATTTACTTTTTTCGATAATTGCGTGCGTAGATTTTCTCTAGCTCGCTCAAGATTCTGATTTAGTTTCGTGAAGAACGATTCCAACGTCATAGCATCACATAAGGCAAGTGAAAATTTTATTAAACCAGAGCAAGTTTGGTTAATTTATTTAGTAATTTTATCTATCTTCCTTAAATTTTAAAAGAAATTGGTTCTAAATATTGTCGAGGTAGTACAATGGTATTAAAAATTCTTTTAATGGGCTTGAATGGGGCGGGAAAGACAACATTAATCCGCCATGTACTAGAAGGTAAGGAATTTGAGGAATTAGTAAGTCTTCCACCTACGGAAGGCATAAAAACCGATGAGTATCGCTATAGACGATTAATCGAGATATCCGTCTTTGATTGTGGAGGGCAAAAACAATTTTTAGAAGGGTATTTTTCTGAAAGGATGGAACGCGCCATTTTTTCAAATACACGAGTCTTTATTTGGGTCGTGGATGTGGCAGATAAAGAAAAACTCGGCGAATCACGCTTCTGGTTTAAGCAAGCCTATAATTCACTTCGAAAATTCTCTCCTAAAAAAGTGAAAATTTACGTTCTCGCCCATAAATATGACCTAAAACCAAGAATTTCTAAGGATGAGTTGAAAAAATTTTTCTCGGAAGGTAATGCAATCCAAGGCGTCACTTATTACACATCCTCGGTAAAAACCAAAACTGCTAGAAAAATCCTCTGCAGGATTTTAAATAACCTGATCGAGAAGACAGAAACCGAGCGGATGAAAAACCTTCAAAGAATAATCGATAAAGTGAATAAAAAACTAAATGCTAAATTGACAATGCTTATCAATAAAGACGATGGACTTGAAATCACATCTTCAATGAGTCCTGAACTCGAAGCTAAATTAATAACTAAAGAAGCCAGTGATTTTCTCCAATATCTCAGCATTAAAACTCTTATTTATCCCCTTAATATCGCAGAACAATTAATCCAAGAATTTCGGAAAAATGGATTTTTAAAATCTAAACATCTGAACACGACTGTCTTTAAATTTGATGAAGAATATTTACTCTTGAAAGATATTCATAAATATGTTTCAATTTTCATAATTACTCCCATAAATCGGGTTTCTATTGATAAATATGAGCAGGAAATTAATAAAATTACTCCAGATTTGCTGACAGTTCTAAAACTGCAGTAATTCCATATTCTCCCATTTAGTATTCTTTCATAATCTTTTTTTATTATGGTATGGGTGATTGTAGATGCAACTACAAATTGAACCTATAGCCGCAGAGAGCTTCGGAGTGCGGTCAATGTGCACTTTTGTGAAAACTGCGGACCTTTCCATTATCATTGATCCAGGATGTTCTTTAGGACAACGAATGCGACTAGATCCTCATCCTTTAGAGTACAAAGCACTCTATAATGCAAATCAAAGACTTATTAAAACCTGTGAGAAAGCCGAGGTTCTCACAATTTCTCATTACCATTATGATCATTTAAAACCTTTTTTTACTGATTATCATTTTATTCTTTCTAATCGCGAGTTAGCAGAACTTCTTTATACGGATAAAATTATCTTAGCTAAAGATTTTCGTGAAAATATAAATGCCTCTCAACGACAGCGCGGATATTTTTTTAACAGATTTGCAAAGAAAAAAGCAAAGGAAATAATCTACGCCGATGGAAAACGGTTTGAGTTTGGGAATACAACTATTTTTATTTCTAAACCATTATCTCATGGAGAACGTGAATCTAAACAAGGATTTGTAATTGCGTGTAAAATCCAATATGAAGACGAAATTTTTGTCTTTGCAACGGTGCAAGGACCAATTGTCCCAGAAACATTAACTTATCTCCTATCATTAACGCCTACCATTCTTTATGTAGGAGGTCCTCCCCTCTATTTAAAAGGGTACCGTGTTTCTGAAACCATACTGGAAATTGCTCGTAGTAATTTAACCAAATTAGCCAAGAATGTTCCCATTTTAATCATTGACCATCATCTTTTACGAGCTCCTGATTGGAAAGAATGGTTAGAACCAGTTTATTCTGAAGCAAAATCCTCAAATCACTGGATTGGAAGTGCTGCAGAATATTCTAAAAAGCCAGTTACCTTATTAGAAGCGGTACGGAAAGATCTCTATGCTCAATATCCTCCCCCCGAGGAATTTATTAAATGGACAAACCAAACAGATAAATTCAAAAAGGAAATCCTCCCTCCTATCTTAGAATCGCCTTATTAAGGGGCGAAAAATTATATATAACGTTTTTTTACGATATAATAGAAAATAAAGGACGCCTTTGCATGGGAAAACCGTATAATTCTATCTTGGAATTGATTGGGCACACTCCGTTGGTTCATATTAACAGGCTTAATCCGAATAAGAACGTCACGATCTATGCAAAGTTAGAAAAATTCAATCCAGGAGGATCAGTCAAAGATCGCATTGCTTTTTACATGATTGAACAGGCTGAGAAAGAGGGTTTACTCACGAAAGGAAAAACTGTCATAGAACCCAGTTCCGGAAATACTGGAATTGGTCTTGCACTGGTTTGTGCTCAAAAAGGATATCCTTTAGAAATTGTTATGCCCGAAACCATGAGTATGGAACGACGACGAATGCTTTTAGCCTACGGTGCAAAAATTATTCTAACCAAAGGAGATCGAGGGATGGATGGAGCAGAAGATATGTGTAATGAATTGATAAAAGCGAACCCTGACAAATATTTTCGTCCTAATCAATTTGCAAATAAATACAACGTCCTTGCACATTATGAAACAACTGGAAAGGAAATTATTGAAGATACAAATGGAAAAATTACCATGTTCGTGGCAGGTATTGGAACATCTGGAACTTTAATGGGTGTTTCTAAAAGATTGAAAGAATTCAATCCAAAAATTAAAGTGATTGCCGTTGAACCGTATCCACATTCAAAAATTCAAGGACTGAAAAACCTTGATGTGCAATATGTTCCCCAAATCTATGATCCCTCCCGAATTGATGAAAAAATAAAGGTGAAGGATGAGGATGCCATGGAAATGGCTCGCCGTCTAACTTTGCTTGAAGGTATCTTTAGCGGCATCAGCTCTGGAGCTGCTATGCATGTCGCTGTCGAAAAAGCCAAAGGACTTGATTCTGGAGTAATTGTAGTGTTGTTACCCGATGGGGGTGAGAAATACTGCACAACGGCCCTTTATGATCCAAAAGCGTGCCTCGAATGTGTAAAAAAGTGTCAAATTGTCACATCTATTACTGATGAATATATAAAATCCATGGAACCTTTCCTTTAATTTCTAATCATTCCGCAGTTTTCATCAATTATTCTTCTATCTATTTGCAAATGTTTAAATATCACTTTTCATGTTTTTAAAATAAGAATCGATAGAAAATTGATGGATTCAATAAGACCTAAAAGAATATCAGTCGTAGTCTGATATTTAAAATCCATTTTAGATGAGATTCGATAAAAATATGAGACGAGATGAATGATAAAACTTAAAGAACTTAAAGAATTCCCTAATGATCTGCGAAATCCGCTCGTTTTAGTTGGCATGCCTGGTATCGCACTAGTCGGAAAACTTGCAGTTTTAACAACGATAAATAGCCTTGAATGTGATTTATATGCCGAAATTTACTATCATGATTTTCCGCCGCATGTTGTCATCAACCAAGCACAGATCAGTATGCCAAAAATTGTTATATACACGAAAAAGCTCCCTGAAACACAAGAACATGACTTAATTATAATGACTGGTGATTATCAACCCACCACTTCATTGGGGATTTACGCCCTTTCTGATTATATTTGCAAATTATGTAAAAAATTTAATGCATATCTTATTGTAAGCATGGGTGCTTTTGTTCCTGAATCTATAGGTGATAAAAGAAAGGTCTATGTTTCTTCAACACAACAAGAATGGATTAATTTCTTCCTTGATTCCCCTACTCAAACAACTGTTATCCTAAAAGGTGGCTATATTAGTGGCGCCAATGGCATTATTCCCGCTTGGGCCTCCATCCATTATGATATTCCTGGTGTGTGTATCCTTGCCGATACAATGCCTCTTCTACAGATTGATCCAGCGGCAAGTAAAGAATTAACTCGCGTTCTTAATGCCCTCTTTAAACTCGACATCAAAGATACGCTCCTCGATCGTCGCATTGAAGAAATTGAAACAATGACATCTCAATTTCTTGACATTATGCAGAAAAAACGAGAAGAACAGCAAAAACCCCAGTCATATATTGGATAAGTAATTCATTTAATCAATTTTTTCATTCTAAGTTAAATACTTGCAAATCTTTTCCAAAAATTACTTCTCCATTATACCTTTTCTTCACATCTTCTAGCATCTCATTTTCACGTCCATTGCATACTGGATAAAAATGTGTTAATATAACCTGTTTCACGTTAGCATCTTGGGCGATTTGTCCCACTTCTAACGGGGTTGTGTGACCTTTCCCATGTCCATATTCGGTGGGATATGAACATTCATGAATCAAGAGATCGGCATTTTGAGCCATTTGAATGAGTTCCTCACAATATCCAGTATCTCCTGAATAAACTATTGTTTTTCCCTCTGCTATTAATTTAAATCCATACGCTTCTATTCCATGCTGAACAGGAAAAGCTTGGATTTTCCAATTTTCCCTTTCTATCCACTCGGTTTTTATTTCTTCTACTTTCATTATTTCTAAAACCTTATCAAGGTAAGGATAAACTTCCTTAAACCATCCCTCTAGACTCTTCATAATTGTGGAAGGTCCATAAATCCGAATTTGATGTGAAATTTTTCTCATTATATTCGCTTTTAGGAGAACCGGCAAATCATTTACATGATCTGCATGGAGATGACTAATGAAAATATCTCTAATTTGGGTAAAATCAACATTTATCTGCTCAATTTGCCTTAAAATTCCATTTCCACAATCAAATAATAGGTATTCATCAAGGATATGGATTAATAATCCTGCTGCGTTCCTATTCTTTTGGGGTAAGGTGGTACCTGTGCCTAAAAGAATAAGTTTCATGCTAAGCCCTCGAAGAAAGCAAATATAATCTCAAAAAACGGTGTTAGGAAAAAGAGAATGAAAAATACAATTCCGCATATTCCGATGATAAAACTAGCCTTGTCGACTGCATGCCCTCTATCGAGCCCTAAACATATTAAAATTCCACCAAAAAAACTTAGAATCGCTAGATCTGGTCGTGTAAAATCAGGGAATGTTCCCAAAATTGCAATTGTACTAGATTCCCCAATTAATTCAAAGAATAATTTAATGAAAAGTAGGATAATAAAAAAGAACATAAAGCCATTAATAATTTTTAGAGATTTATCTTTTTTTGCAACAATTGTAAATACAAAAATCCCAACTGTCACCATAAAACTAAATGAAAAAATATTATAATTTAAATAAATTACCCAAAACATTGCTATGACTGAAAGAAGCATCAATAAATTTCGTGTGAGCGTATGACCCTCTGCAAAAAAGCCCGTTTTCTCAGTAAATAATTCTTGTGGCAAAAGCGGACGACTTATGCTACTTGTATCTACAGAGATACTTGGAGAAATCGAAGAACTTATTGTCGGATTAAATGCTTCATAAAGCGATTTGATTATTTCCGTACGAGCTTCCCAATTAGCAATGAGCTTTTGTGTAGATTCTCCTAATAATTTTTTAGGAAATTCTTCACTATCTCCTGAAAATATTACTAAAGCATAGAGTTCTGACCCCCCCCGCGCACCTTCTATCGGAATTGAAAATCGCTTCGCCAAACAATGAATTTCTGAAGAATTATCTGCCAATGTGAATTGCTGATATTCCACTTGAGTTCCAAATCCAATTGCATTTCTTGCTATCTCTTTAAATAATCCCATATTCGAGCGTTTCCGAACTCGAGGCGGATAAACTTTTACAGGAATATATCCTCTTTCCTCATCGAATTTACATAACAAGACTCCTTTCATCTTAATATCCGACCTCGAGTTCTTCGAATATCTCTTAAATGATACGTTATTTTTTAAGAGTCAAGTAATTATAATATTTTCCAATTCAGTCTTTTCACTGAATATTTCAGTCTTTTCACTGAATATTTCAGTCTTTTCACAAATATTTACCTAAAAATTCGAGAACCTTACTTGCGAGTTTGTTTTCAGCTCCAATGTAGAAATGATCTGTTTCTAAAAGGTATAATTCCTTAGGGTCAGAGAGTTTTTCAAATAGATTTTTAAATCGCTCTAGAGGTGCAAATTGATCTCTGGTTCCAACAATCATTAATTTTGGTTTGTCGCATTCTTGCATATAATTATAATTCCAAAGCCCCACGGGACAGCTAATTCCTACTATTACCTTAATATCTGGATTTTTATAAGTTACAGGCAATCCTGCATAGGTTCCCCAAGAATATCCAATAAAGGCAAGTCGTTTTTCATCCACTAGATCTTGGATCTTTAAAAATTCGATGGCTGCTTCCACATCTTTCCCTTCTTCTTTCCCACCAGTCGAGTACCCTTCTGAACGCCCAACTCCACGGCAATTGAACTTAAGCGCAACCATAGATTTTTCTAATTCCTCGCAAACTGCATCAACAACGTTATTATGCATGCTTCCTCCAAACTGAGGATGGGGATGTAGTACAATAGCTGCTGGAAATTTTCCCTCTTTTTCTGGCGCGTATAGAACCCCTTCTAATTTTAGCCTTTCAGAAAGGAAATAAATATCTTGTCTCATAAACAATCATTTACCTGAATCTTCATTTGCAGATGCAATATCTTCTTTTTTCTCTGATTTATTGCCTCCTTTTGAGAGAATTTCTTCTATCTTTTTTCTATCTTCTTCACTCAAGCTCTCCATAGCGGCTTGCGATTGTTTTTGGAAGAACTGAAGAATTAACATTTGTAGAAGGGGTAATGCGGAACTAGTGCGTGTTCGACAATTGAAGTCCAACTTTGCTTGATTACGCATTTCTTTAAGGTATTCTTTCGTCATTTTTCCTTTTCCTAAGCCCGGGCATTCTTTACTTATTACATAAAAGGCATTTCCATTGAATCCCAGCGGAAAAGTAGCGCATGAAATAGGTTTGCTAAAATAAATGTTGCACTTCTTAGTTTCTTTATTAAATAGGGCACAAAGCGTCTCATTCGGATATTTTTTCAGAATTATCATGGGATAACCACTTTCTGCCGTTAATTCGAGATGAGGAAAAACCACATTAATGGTCTGGTCTGTAACCCATCGTCGGATATCTTCAAAATAGACCTGTACTGGAGACCGATTGCAGCATTTTCGATCAGGACAATTTTCCCCTAAACACTCGAAGACAAATTTTGGAGCTTGACTCATTTGTTTTCACCACTCAGAAGTAAAATTCTCTCTTTAAATAATCTTGTTTTAAAAATTCTTTCTTATCGTAACCTACTTTATCCTAATATACAAAATAATTCAAATTACATATAAAATTTTTTTAAGCCTGACGAAAATTGGTACTTATGAATGAAAATGAATTAGAGTTTTTTAGGCGTTTTACTGAAGCGTTCGGTCCCTCTGGATTCGAGCGAGAACCCCTTACACTCTTGAAGGGTTTTATTCAATCCTTTGCAGATGAAATTGAAACTGATAAATTAGGTTCTCTTTTATATACTATTAAAGGCACAGCAGATCACCCGCGAATTGCCATTCCAGGACATATTGATGAGATTGGGTTTATTGTAACAGGTTTTACTGAAGCATATATTCAATTCGTGAATTTAGGAGGCTGGCTTGACCAAACTATTCTGGGACAACGAGTTCTAATTCGGTCAAATAAAGGTGATTTTATAGGTGTAATCGCAGCCAAACCTCCTCATTTAATTCCACCAGAAGATCGGAAAAAAATCATTCCTATGAATGAAATGTTTATCGATATTGGATGTAAAACAAAAGAAGAATTGGAGCAACTCGGAATAAAATTAGGCGACCCTATAGCCCCTATTAGTCCTTTTACATTATTAAATAATAAAACAGTTGCAATGGGTAAAGCATTTGATGATCGTGTAGGTACATTTGTTGCAGCATTAGCATGTAAACGATTAAAGGAAGAAAAAATAAACCATCCTAACACCGTAATTGGCGCTGCAACTACACAAGAAGAAGTTGGTGCGCGAGGTGCAAGAACTATGTCTCATGTTTCAGATCCTGATATTGCTATTATTTGCGAGACTTCCATTGCAGGCGATGTACCTGGTGCTAAAGCTGGACCCGCTCCATCAAAAATGGGTAAAGGTGTTGCAATATATACCTATGACCGCTCTATGATACCTAACCCTGCACTAAAAGAATTTGTAATATCTATTGCTGAACAAAATAAAATTCCCTACCAACTTTCTTTAACTGCTACTGGAGGAACTGATGGCGGTCCAATCCATTTATCCCGAAAAGGTTGCCCATCTATTGTATTAGGAGTTCCCACTCGGCATATCCATTCCCTATGTAGCTTATTCGCCTTAAGCGATTTTGATGCTGCGGTTCAGCTTATCCTTGAATTAATAAAGCAATTAGATATGAAAACCGTCAAAAGTTTCACCGAATATTAATGACATTTTGAGGAATAGCGATCTTTTGAAATGAAACTTCTCGCTCCGGTTAGCCGCTTGGACGAGATTGAAGCCATCATTGAAGCAGGAGCTGATGAACTCTATTGTGGCGTCCTTCCCGCAGATTGGCAACAACGATATCCCGCCATTTCGATCAGCCGAAGACAAGCTCAAGCTGCACATTTTAAAAATTTTGAAGAATTAAAATCTGCCATCCAAATCGCTCATAATCTCGATACAAAAATTTATTTTACCTTCAATGCCCATTACTTCATACTCGAACAATATGAACTCATTAAACGCTATCTTAAAAAACTCGCCAAACTTAATATCGATGCCATCTTCATATCCGACTTAGCATTATTATTATATGCTCAGAAATATTATCCTCAACTTCAATATCACATTAGTACTGGCGGAAATACTCTCAATTCTGAAAGTGCGAAATTTTTTCAATCCCTCGGTGCTAAGCGTGTTATCCTTGAAAGACATCTTACATTAGAAGAAATCGAAGCAATCGTAAAACACACGACAATAGAAACAGAAGTCTTTATTTTTGGTTCAAAATGTCCAAATATCGATGGGCTTTGTACTTTTCATCATGGCTTTCTAACAATTGAAAATAATACACGCAAGTTTGGGAATGCTTGCATGATGCCATTTGAGATTACAACCGATTCTCCGAAAAGAGGGTCTAAAGATTCAAAATCATCTTTTAAATTGATTAGTTCTCAAAAACGTCAACATATTTGGACCCACACCCATATTGATGACCGACCTTGTGGAATTTGCGCACTTTATGACTTAAAAAAGATTGGAATTACCAGCGTTAAAATTGTGGGGCGCGCCAATCCAGGATGGAAAAAAGTAAAAGATACTACTTTTCTCAATAATCTCCTTAAGTTCCTGGACAAAAAGCCGAATCGTGAAAAATTCATTCAAGTTGCACGAATCTCATACTACCTCACTTATGAGCGCCCATGTCGCTATAGTATGTGCTATTTTCCGGAAGTGATGTGAATGGAACACACTCTTTATATAACAAACTTACAGGATTTGGAATACTTTACCGAATCTTATTCTAGAATATATTTCGGGACTGAATTCTGTCAAAATTTAATTCCCCACCAAAAAGAACTTGAACTCGTATTGAAATTCGTAGAAAACCATTCTATTTCATTCAGCTTAGTGACACCCTACGTTACAGACAAGGGACTGCAGAAATTAATTCCTTTATTTTCTTATATTTCTGACAAAATTGGAAGTAGTGAGGTAATATTCAATGATTGGGGCGTTTTTAATGTGATCAAGCATCAATTTCCTCAATTGAAACCTGTTCTGGGTCGTTTACTCACAAAAATTAAACGAGATCCACGTATAATTTATCTGAGAGAAAAAATATCTTCCAACACTTGGAACTATTTTAGAACCACAAACTTGAATATTCCTTGGTATCGCGAATTCTTGAAGAATAATGGCATTGAACGAATTGATCTAGATAATCCATTGCAAGGAATCAATTTAAATTTCCCAGATTTCCATAAATCTCTATATTTTCCCTACGGACATATCACTACTACAAGATTATGTTTAACCGCAAACTGTGATCAACCTGAAGACTGGGATCGCATTGGAATCTTCCCTTGTCATAGAGAATGTCAGCATTACACCTTTTATCTCCAAAATAACGTCATGCCAGTCAAACTTATTAGAAAAGGAAACACAATTTTCTATCAGAATGAAAAAATTTTATCAGATCAACATGATCGTCTAGTATATCAACCAAAAATACCAATTTAATTAGAAAAAAGTTAATTTTAAGTCTTAAGATCTTTTAAGACAATTTTTGCACATTCTAAAGCACTTTGGGCAGCTAATTCAGTACCTATGCCCCAACCACCTGCTTCCGCCCCGACAAAATATAATCCTGGCAAAGGCGATTTAATAGAAGGCCTATTTTTTCCTACCTGGTCTATTGTCTGTGCAATCCCAATAACAGCCCCTTCTTCCCCGAGCACTCGTTCGATATCAGAAGGCGTTACGATATCTTGCCAAAGTTGATGTTTTGGTATCTCCGGCATGAGATTTATTAGAGTCGTGTAGCATTGTTCCACCCATGGGCTCCAATCTTCATGTTTCGAGTATGGGAGTGGAGTACCACAACAAATTAGTTGTTTTCCATGAGGTGCAAGGTTAGGGTCGATATTTGAAGGGACAACAACCCAGAGAAAGAACTCATCGGGGATTTTCCTTCTCTCTAATTGCTGAAAATATTCAACAGGATTATCTGTAGGGAAATATATAAATGCTGTATGCTCAGTTACCTTCTTTTTGAGGGCAATTTTCAAAACAATAGCGCTCCAAGAATATTTTAAATCTTTTAAATATTTCGTATATTTATTTTCAAAGAATTCCTGCCCCACAAGATCAAAAACAGTATTTTTAATATTTACATTACTTATAACTATTTTTGAATTAATTTTTTTACCATCAAGCAATTCAACGCCCGATACTCTATCATTTTCAATTATAATTCTTTTAACTTCCGTATTTAATTTAATAGCCCCTCCATATTTCTCTATTCCTTTACAATATGCCTGAGGGATCGTTATACAATCTCCGCGTGGATAACCGCCTTGCCCTGCGGCGACCATGTTCTGAAGAATGCGAATATACTCGCCTGTGGATGCTTCATAATAAGGAATCACAAAAGAAGCAGCTGAAAGAAATGCTGTCATTGCGTGCACAAAGCTATTATCGGTATGTTGTGAGAGCCATGATTTTAAATCGAGTTCATCCAACGCATGAACCTTTTTTGAGCTTAGTGAAAGCATATCCATATTAAGCTTCAGCAATTTTTCCAATTCATTTTGGGGGATAGGCATTCTTTTAGCAATTTCTAAGACTTTATTAATATCAGAGGAGATCGGTAGGTTGAATTCAATCCCTTTAAAATTTAGCAGAGCGCTACTCTGTTGTACCCAGTCTATTTCATCTGGCATTTTTATTTTTCGGAGAATTTCACCCAGAGCTCCTTTATCACTAGAGGAAAATGCATGAATATAACTCGAAACCGTAAATCCATCTTTTTTATACGAACTACATCGTCCTCCAATAAACGAATTCTTCTCCAATAAGAGAACTTTTAATCCTCTATATGCTAATAATGCACCTACTCCTGTCCCTCCGATTCCACCACCGATCACAATCACATCATAATCACTCATCTTGGTTCCCTTCACGACTTATCATTTTTAATTTTATACCTATAATTCTTGCATGCATTTTTGTTGAAATTTTCAGATTTAAACTTCATTTTCTAGGTCAATGGGATAAGGAGGATTGGAGATATTATTTGGATCAAAGGTCTTCTTAATAGCATAAATATATTTATGGAAATTACAGGCTGTTGGACCGAAAATTCGAATAACTGGTTCTAAAATACCCAAGATAGAACGTCTTTTATTTTGAAGATCATCCATAAAAATTTGAAGTCCAATTGTTTGAGCGCGCTGTTGCCCTTTTACATCTGCTGGGGCTAAAGCACTTTCAGCATGTCCTTCATGTGCAAGATCATATGGATTTACCCACATTCCTTCTCCTTCATCATTGTAGATTGATTTGGAATGCTTTGCGACATATTTTGTTACCATTTTTAAAGTGCTTTGATGGATTTCTACGGCGTGGTCGAGCGTATCCATTCCTAATTTTAAAGGGTGAAACATACCAGATACTCGCCATAAACGGGTTATTAAATTTGATCTTATCAGTTCGGCTGACAATCGCTCAGCAAACCACTTATTTATCTCTTCAGGGAGGAATACTCCCCCATATTCTTCAATTATTTCTTTAAATACTTTCTCTTCATAAGCTACCTGCTTTTTGGATTTATGACCTTCAATCATAAAAACTAAAGTTCTCTTCAGGGAATCTTTAAAGATACGCTGTTCATCGAAATCAAATAATTGTTCCTTAGACAGGGAAAGGAGAAATACATACCATGCCGAAGCCCAACAGGTGCATTTCCCACCAATTTCTGCATGCCCTAATTCATAAATGACATCAATGACCTTTTGTAAGGTAGGAAATTTAACAATATAAAACTTGAACTGCTCAGAAGGGAGTTTGCAAAGTTTCTCAGGAGATATACCCGTGATAGGGAGGGTTTTAGGTCCTGCCCAAGGAAAAAGTTTTAACGCTACTTTAGTACACATGCCCAGTCCTCCTGCATATCCCCAAATTCCCTTGACAAGTCCACGTAAATCAGGTCCAGGCCCTTCGCCCCAAAAGTATCCTGCCTTAGGATTCGTAATTGATCCAATTTGTAATAGTTCTCCTGTTGGGAGTACCCACTCCAATGCAAGCATGCATCTGTTCGCAAGCCCGTATCGATATCCATGCAACCCTGCCCCCTGAAAAACCATATTGGCAAGCACTGATATTTGAGATCCTGCGCCTGAAATGTAGCATGAAAGTCCTCTTTTCATTGCTTCCGTCTGAAGCTGTGCAAATGTCACGTATGGTTCAACTACTGCATACATATTTTTCTCGTCAATCCAGAGTTTATCCATCCGTTTCGGGTCGATTAAGACATAATCAGGTTTCATCGGAACACAAGTCATAAAATAAAACGACCCTACAGGAATTACTCGGAATGAATACCGATTTGCGAGACGGAAAATATCTTGAACTTCTTCTGTTGATTTTGGCAAAAGAACAGCTTCAGGAAATCCCTCAATTGGAAGTCCTGTACGGGTTCTGGAATAAGCTTGTAAGATAACTGGATCATTAGAGAACCATTTCTCCCCTACTACATTTTTTAGTGCAGCGATAACTATATTTGACAAAACCATATATCTATTCCTCCAATCTGGTCCAAAAATTTTTTATAATTTATTTTTAGCATAACACCACAAGTTCTATTCTAAAAAAAATGCCCAGGATGCATTATATTTTGAGGGTCAAAAATTAATTTCGTCTTTTTAAGAGTATCTGCATATATTTTATGGCGTGAGAAGATCATCTCTTTCCAAAGACCATATGGGCGTGAAAAAAATCCTCCTAAATCATATATTACCTCACTTACTTCTCGATAAAGTGATTGAATATGTTGTAATTCCTGATTATTTTTCGAATCATAAAAGAAATTGTATTCTAAATGACATGCACGTCCATATTCAATTGGTTGCATATAGCTGCCTAATAAATCATCTGGATAATTAAATTGCTGTGTTTTCTTTCTTACCTCTCTATCAAACTCGGGCACCTTATTCATGGTAGTTAAGAAAAATATATCACAGCAAGCACCTTTTAAGAAAAATTTCCAATAAGGTTCTTTCTTCCAAGCCTCTCCAATTATCTTTAAGATCTCTTGGTTAGCATTAATAATCCCAGGTAATTCCTTTTGAGGAGATAATTTAACTTGCTTTGCCAGCTCAAAAAGTATCTCTTCTTCGTATGCAATTTTTTCCTCTGGGTAACGCTTTAACCCTCCAATAACGAAAATCAAATTCCAAGGGGCAAGTTCTCTCATTATCTTTTTAAATTCTTGAGATAAGTGCTGAGAAAGAATGATGGCTAAATCTATATTATTCAATACGAAACATTCATAGCCAATCATCCGTCGTTGAATTTTATAAATAAAATCAACCAGTATCTCAAGGCTTTCGCTCGAAATGAAGTATAAACTTTGAAGTGAAGGTATGGCTTCGACTTTGATAGTTCCCCACGTGACTGCACAAATAGTGCCTTGAGCCCCTTGGATTATCCGATAAAAATCAGAAGAGCCTGGGCCTGTCGGATCAACAAATGCAACTGTTTCTGGAGCCTCATCAGGTTCCCCAGGTCCAACTGCAGATCCTGTGCGAAAAATTGCACCATTTCCCATCACAACTTCTAAAGCCCCTAAAGGCTCACTATATTCATATGTCGCAATTACTAAAGGATATCTTTCTAAGTAACTTGTAAGAACTGATTTCTTTGGATGTGGGAATAATGGCATGTTTAGTCTAAGTCCGTGTTCTTTGAGAATATCAATTATCATACCCCAATTAACGCCTGCTTGGATACGAATAGATCTATTTCGCTCATTAATATCCAAAATTTTATTCATTCTTTTCAAATTAAGCATAATTCCCCCTTGTCTGTGAAGACTTTCACCATAGAAACTTATTTCCGAACTTCGTGGAATGATGGGGATGTTATATTTATTCGCTAATTGAATTATTTTCTGAATTTCATGGAGATTTTGAGGAAAAACTATATATTGTGGATAACGTTTCGGAAAAAAACTATAATCTACAAGAATCTCTTCTATCTTATTAGGATCATCTATTATATTTTCATTACCAACAATTTTCTGTAACTTTTGCTTAAGATTTTTTTCAATTATATCGTTTTTCTCAAATTCATTTTTTATATTCTTCATTTAATTCACCATTTTACTCCTCTACTTCCGTTATTTCAATAATTTTATTTACCATTGCATTAATGGCAGGTAAATTTCTCATTATTTTATCAACATCCCCTTTCATTCTTAATTTCTGTTCAATTATAAGATTGAAAAAAGAGATTTTACCTTGAAAAAGTATTTTCCAATTTGCCATCGAACCGATTATAGTCATCGGCACCTCCTCTACATCTGAGACAATTTTGCCTTCTTTACATACTCCGTGATGAATTGTCAATAAAATCCCTTTAGATTCCATCGAATCCTTCTCTTGGAAGAAAAATAGGATATTATCTTCCCATTTTCTAGTGATCCTTTTGAAATTCTCATCTTGATTCAGCGATTCTATATATTGACTAACCCATTCATTGCTTAAGAATTTCATTTAAATTCTCATTCCTTCCATTTTTTCTCTATTTATTATTTACTTTAACGATTTGGCGACTAACTCAATAAGGTCATAAATTTGTATTTTCTTTCCTTCTGTCTCTATACTATCTTTTAAATTTCGCTTACAAAATGGACAACAAGTAACAATCGCATCCGCCCCCGTCAATTCTGCTTCTTCTACTCGTTCCTTAGCTGCCCAAAGAGAAAACTCAGGAAAGGCGGCTCTTACTCCACCCCCCGCTCCACAACACCATGAATATTCTTTGATTCGTTCCATCTCATTCAACTCTAGACCTGGAATTGCAGATATTATGTTTCGTGGCGGTTGATACATTCCAAAAGTCCCTCTTCGTAATTCTTTGGGAGGATCAAACTTACCAAATGCCACTCTCGAACCCTTCCAAGGTATATATGGTTCAGAAAGACGTCCTAAATGGCATGGGTCATGATACGTAACTTTCATATTCAATTTATTTGAGAAAGGTTCAAGTTTCTCTGAAGAAATTAGGTCTTCAATAAATTCAATAGAATGTTTTATTTGAAAATTGAATTTTGCAAATTTAGGATATTCAACTTTTAGAGTGCTATAGCATCCTGCACAAGATGTAATAACTAATTCTGCTCCAGCTTCTTCAATTACCTTAATATTATGTTCGATGAGTTCTTGTGCTAATGTTTCTTGACCTGTACGGAGAAGTGGACTTCCACAGCACCATTCATTTTTTCCTAAGATTGTATAATCGACTTCTGCCTTTTCTAGAATATCTATTGTAGACTTTGCAATTTCTATCATTCGATATGAAGTTGTGCATCCTATAAAATAGATTATTTTCGCTTTAGAAGACATTTCCTTGCTTTTATCCAACCAAGCAAGCCGGTTCTCATGAGGTTCTTGGTACGGATTATGATTTTTGAGAATACTTTCTGAAAACTCTATATGTTTAGGTAAAGGTCCGATTTCATGCTTTACAATATGCTTTCTAAGCTCCAAGAGCGTTTCTAATATTTCTAAATCTTGCGAACGTTTACACATAATATCACAGGCGCCACACGTTGTACAAGCATATATTGCTTCCAGAAGCTTTGGAGACTTAATTAACAGAGTTCTGCGAGCTTCATCAAGTATTCCTTTAGCAATATCCATGCGCCCTTGAGCTGAATAAGCATCAAAGAGATAATATGCATTACTTGGGCAAATTTTTGCGAATCTAGCACTCTTTAAATCCCATGGATTGACCCACTTGCAAAGTGAACAACGAACACAATAATCAATGTCATATTTATAATCATCTAACATGCAAATCCCTGATTTATTCTCAATTAATCTGTTTTTTCTATTATTCTTTAATTAGAATCTGAGATCGTATAAATGTATGGTTATAATATTTATTCATTTTTAATGTAAAGTTGTATTATTTGTTTATTTATTAAGTTATATCATGT